>JANNGX010000256.1:0-5928 GCA_031404115.1 Gemmatimonadales bacterium
CGTGGAACAGGTCCTGGTACACGTCCGAGACGGCCCGGGTATAGGGATCGACGCCGGGATCGCTGCCGAAGAGCCGGGCATAGAGGGAGCGGTTGCTGGCCGGCAGGCTGACGCCGACCCTGGGCTGGAGGATGCCGTAGCCCTCGACCACGCGCCGGGACGCGGCGCCGTAGCGGGGCCGATTGAGCGGATGAGCCATCGCGCCGGCGCACTCGCGGGCCGAGTCGCGAGGCAGTTGGGTGTCGCGGTCCAGGGTGATCACGTAGCGCACGGCCGACAGGACCTCGGTGCCCCCGACGATCCTGGAAAACGGACCGGCGCTGCCGAGGCGGAGCAGCTCGTTCAGATCGGAGAGCTTCCCGCGCTTTCGCTCGTGCCCCATCCAGAGCCGATCCCGCGGATTCCAGCGGCGGGGCCGGTGGAACAGGAAGAAGGCGTCGCCGTTATCCCGTGCATAGCGTGCATTCAGCGCCTGGATCCTGACGGTGGCCAGCTCGAGCAGCAGGACGTCCTCGGGTTCGTGCTCCACTTTCGCGTCGCGGAAGTCGGTGACCAAGCCGAAGTGCAGCCGCTCGTCCCGGTTGGCCAGGAAGCGCACCTCCAGCGCCTCGCAGAGCTCCTCTACCTCGCGCGGACTTCCCAGGATGGTTGGAACGACCACCAGGGTGCGGGCCTCCTCGGGAATCCCGCGGGAAAAATCCATGCGGGGCAGGAGCCTGGGCTGGACCAGCACCGTGGCCAGCCAATTCACGAGCGACAGCACCAGATGGCTGGCGCAGATGAGGGAGAGGATCGCGACGACGATCGAGACCCCCAGTGGCCACCGGTCGGCGTGGGCCGCGAGCGCGGCGCTGGCGGCCAGCATTGCGGACAGGAGGAACGCCGGACCCAGGTACGCGAACAGCGAGACCGGCGCCTCGGCGCGGGATGGGACGAGTCCGGCGAGCTGCTCCAGCCGGGGCAGCCCGGGGCCGATCAGATAGAACCCGACGTGGAAGGCCCGCTCATCCGGGTCGCTTCGGGTCCGGGCCTCCTCCGCCAGCTCCACCACCCGGCGCGCGATGTCCGGCTCGGGGAGCCTACTCTTCCGGGCCAGGCGCTCCACCGCGTGCCGGTACCCGTCCCGGGTTCCAAAGTCCATGTGGGGGTAGACGCCCGCGGGGTCCTCGCGCAGCAAACCCTCGACCACGCTCATCGTCTCGACGAAGTCGCGCCAATCCATCGCGCCCAGGAAGCGGAGGCTCCCGATGCTGTTGCTGATGGAGACCTGATCGGCCGCCTGCTGCTGGTTTTCCATCTGCACCAGCTGCTCGATCGAGCGGCCCGATTCGGACAGCCGCTGGGTTACCCAGGTGATCGGCAGCGCGAGCGAGGGGCTCTGGCCCAGGAGGCGGCGCGCCAGCTCGGCCACGAACGCGCCCGACATGGGCGGGTTCGAGCGCGCCATGTCGGCCACCACCAGGATGAGGCTCTTGGGGTCGGTCTCGACCGTGGCGGTCATCTCGTCGGCCCAGCCCTCGGCCCGGTTCCGGTCCAGCCGGCCGGCCACCACCCGGGCAGCGACCCGGCGCAGATTCTCGATCAGGGCGAGCCGCAGCATGATCGGGATGGCCCAGAGCTCGCCCAGCGTGAGCGGGGAGACCGTCTGATAGGCGGCCACGAAGCTGTTGAGGCTCTCGGGATCGACCCGCCCGTCTCCGTGGGAGATCGTTTCGAGGGCCAGGTCGTACACCCGAGGCACGCCGGCCGACGGGCCGCTCACCAGGCTGGGAAGCTCGCGGCTGTAGCCTTTGGGCAGGTGGCGCTGGGCGAGGCGGATCTGTTCTTCGATGAGATAGAAGTTGTCGAGCAACCATTCGCCGGCCGGGGCCATGCGGCGGTTGGCCTTGGCCGCTTCGGTGAGAAGATCCGAGGCGGCAATCAGCACTTCCTCGTTCTCGGACAGCCGGGAAAGGAGCTGGTCGGGGATGTGCCCCGTGGCCACCTGGTGCGAGGCGGCCAGCTTTCTCCCATGGTGCTCCATCTGATCCCGGCTGAAGAGCTCCGCGCGCAGGGGCGGCTCGTCGCCGGACTCGTCAGCGGCGAGCCCGGTGCCCCGGAGGATGGTGCCGATGATTGCCTTCCCCGAAACCTTCAAATGCCCTGCCCCCGGTGAGTGAACGTTTGAACCATGAAGTACCTGTAACATAGACTGCAAAGCCGTTGCCGGCCGTTTGAGACCCGGCTCCGCATGTCACGTGGCGCAACGGTTTTCGGGCAGACTGTATCTCATGGACAGTTCCCCGAACCCGAGACTGAACGATGGTGCCAGCATTCGCCGCGCTGTTCCTGCTCCAGGCGCTCGACGTGAAGAATGGTCCGGTGGATGTGCCCTCCCCCAGCCCGATCAGCACCACGGCCGCGCGGGCCCTCCGCGCGCCGGTGATCGACGGCAAGGACGACGACGAGGTCTGGCGCGATGCCCAGCGGATCACCGCGTTCCAGGAATTCGAGCCCAATCCGGGCAAGGCGCCGAGGTTTCCCACCGAAGTCCGGGTGGCCTACGATGCCCGGAACTTCTACGTCTTCATCCGCGCCTTCGACAGCGAGCCCCAGCGCATCCTCAAGCTGCTGGCCCGGCGGGATATCCGGACCCCGAGCGACCAGCTCAAGATCATCGTCGATTCCTACCACGACCGCCGGTCGGGGTACGAGTTCGCGGTCAATCCCGCGGGGGTGAAGCGGGACTACGCCATCTCGAACGACGGCGACGAGGACGATGCGTGGGATGGCGTGTGGGAGGCCGGAACTCAGATCGATTCCCTGGGGTGGACCGCGGAGTTCCGGATTCCGCTGTCCCAGCTCCGATACTCGCAGGTCGCGTCGAACACCTTCGGGTTCGCGGTGTGGCGGGACATCGACCGGTACAAGGAGCGGGTGAGCTGGCCCCTGTATCGGAACAACGTGGCCGGCATTACTTCGCAGCTGGGAGAAGTCCACGGGCTGACCGGGCTTGCCGCGCCGCGGCGGCTGGAGATCGCTCCCTATGCGGTGACCAAGAACGTTTCCATCCCCAATCCGCGGTTGTCAGGGGAGGATCTCACGTTCCGGCACGAGACCAAGTTCGCGGGCGGCCTCGATTTCAAGTATGGACTTTCCTCGAACGTGACGGTGGACGGGACCGTCAACCCGGACTTCGGACAGGTGGAGGCCGACCCGGCGGTGCTCAACCTCGGTGCCTTCGAGACGTTCTTCCAGGAGCGACGGCCTTTCTTCATCGAAGGCGCGGGGCTGCTCAGTTTCAGCGTCAACTGTCAAGCGGTGAACGACTGCGGCTCGGAGAATCTCTTCTACTCCCGGCGGATCGGCCGGGAGCCGCAACTGGACCGCGCCTACGGCGATGCGACGACCGCCACGAGCACCAACATCCTGGGCGCGGCCAAGATCACCGGGCGGAGCTCGAAGGGAATGGCGGTGGGGCTGCTCGATGCGGTGACCGGCCGGCAGGTCGGGACGCAGGACCGCACCACCGAGCCCCGGACCAACTACGCGGTGGCCCGGGTGACTCAGGACCTGCGGAAGGGCCAGACCACGTTCGGCTTCATCGGCACGATGGTGAACCGGTCGCTGGACGAGTGGACCGAAGCGTCGCTCCGATCCAGCGCGCTGGTCGGCGGGGTGGACTTCCGCCACCGTTTTGCCACCAGCCGGTACGAGATCAACGCGCGGGTCGCGGGGTCGCGAGTGACGGGCAGCGAGCCGGCGATCGCGAGCACGCAGCGGAGCCCGGTGCACTACTTCCATCGGCCCGACGGGGGGCTGGCGTACGATCCCGCCCGCACGTCGCTGGGGGGCCACTCGGCGCAACTCAAGCTCGGCAAGGTCGGCGGCGGGAAGATCCGCTTCGAGACCAGCTATCAGCGGGTGTCGCCCGGCTTCGAGGCCAACGACCTGGGCTTCCTGCGGCGGGCCGACTGGCAGAGCCAGGCCTCCTGGGCCACGATCCAGTTCAACAAGCCGGGTCCGTTCTTCCGGCGACTGTTCTGGAATTTCAACGAGTGGAACGACTGGACCACCAAGGGGCTCCTGCTGGAGCGCGCGGTGAATACCAACGTGCACTTCGAGTTGCCCAACAGTTTCTGGGTCCATGCCGGCGGGACGCTGGGCGGGCTCGGGACGGTGTACTGCGACCGGTGCGCCCGGAGCGGACCGGCGCTCCGCACCGACCGCTACATCGCGCCCTGGGGCGGTATCCAGGGCGATTCGCGGTGGCCGATCGTGCCGTCGGTCTGGGTCAATTACCGCAAAGGCGATGGCGGCCGCTCCCGCTCCTTCAACATCAACCCGAATCTCGAGTTCCGGGCGGCGGCAGGGTGGACCTGGTCGCTGGGGATGAGCTACAGCCGGAACACCGACGACCGGCAGCACTACGGCAACTTCACCGATGCGGGGAGCGTCCAGCACTACACGTTCGCCCACCTGGAGCAGCGCACTACGAGCCTCACGGCCCGGCTGAATTTCACCGCGTCCCCGAATCTGACGTTTCAGTTGTACGCGGAGCCGTTCGTCAGCAAGGGCGAGTTCAGCGACGTCCGGGAGCTCGACGATCCGCGCGCCAGCAGCTATGACGGCCGGTTCAAGGCCTACACCGATGCCGCCGTGGCGGGCAATCCGGGCGGCTTCATTACCAAGCAGTTCCGGTCGAACGTGGTGCTGCGATGGGAATATCGGCCGGGCTCGGCGCTGTTCCTGGTCTGGCAGCAGGGCCGCGATGGAGACGAGACCGATCCGAGAGATGTCTCCTTCCGCACCGATCTTGGCACGCTCTTCAACGCACCGGCCAACAACACCTTCTTGGTGAAGTTCAGTTACTGGCTGGACCGCTGAGCACGTTGCGGCCGAAGCGGGGGCGATCCCCTTCGGCCAGGCCAGTCATCCATTCGGGCCGGCGCTCTCTCAGGGCGTCGGCCCACGCCTTTTCCCGGCGCGCGAGGGCGTTGAGGTTGCCGGCCAGCTCCCGGAAGCGCGCCGCGTCGGTGCGGCTCAGGAAGACCGGCTGTCCTTCGCGAATCGCGAACGACTGCTGGTGGTCCAGCACAAAGGTCGCGAGGGAGTCGAGCGTCGCGGCGGCGCCCCACTGGATGTCCGCATACGCCGTCAGCTCCCGCTGCCATTCCACCAGTGCGTCCTCTGTCGAGCCCATCAGGCCGTTGAGGCCGGTATCTGCGGCTTCGGCGGCATCGGCGCGTTGCACCAGGAGCACCGCGAGATTCCGGCTCCGGAGCAGGAGGCTGTCGGTGGCCTGCCGGAACTTGACGGCCGCCGCGCGGACGCCGCGCAAGGATGAAATCCCGTGGAGTGCCGAGCCCCGGAACCGATCGGGAAAGCGCTGTCGGGCAACCCAGTCCTCGAGGCGGTGCTGGGCGACCGCCGCCGAATCGCCGAACTCGGTGGCAATTGCGGAGAGCGCACTCTGGGCCACCCGCGACGGTCCGGGGGGCGCCGCCAAGTTCTCGCGGGCGTGCTCCCGGCCGATGGTCTGCAGCCGGAGCACGGCCAGGACACCCAGCGCCGCGATCGCCACGATGCCGGCCCCGATTCGAGTTCCCTTCCGGGCATGCCAGCGGATTTTCGGTGCGACGGCGGCCGCGGCGGCGGGAATGCCTCCGGTCCGGCTCACGGCCACGGCGGCCTGCTGGTATGCCACGACCTGCTCGGCCCGCTGAAAGGTCTTGTCGTCGCCCACGGCGAGCTCTGAATCGGGGGTGAGCGCCCCGTCCCGGATCGCCTTGAGCAGCGAGGCGACGTCGGCCAGCGCAACCACCTTTCCGCGAGTGTCTCGGTAACGAAAACGCATCGGTTCTCCAGGTAACTCCGTCGGTGCCCAGAGAGGGGCAAACGGCGTACCTCGCTCCGGGCGGCCGGTGGGGACGGTCGGACGCTGGGGAC
>JANNGX010000257.1:0-20125 GCA_031404115.1 Gemmatimonadales bacterium
TGATCTGGCGCCGCGCGGCCCGGTTGATACCGCCGATGATGGCCACGGGTGTGGCAAGAATGAGTGGGCAGGGCGTCGCCACGACGAGCACCGCGAGCACCCGCAGGGGATCGCCCGAAACGAGCCAGGCGATTCCGCACACGACCAGCGTCACCGGCGTAAACCACACCGCATAGCGGTCCGCCATCCGCTGCAACGGCGCCTTGCTCGCCTGCGCTGTGCGCACCAGCTCGACAATGCGCGCGTAGAGGCTCTCGGCCGCGAGCGCGGTCGCCTCGAGGTCGAGCGGCCCATCCAGGTTGAGCGCCCCGCTTTGCAGCAGGGTGCCGGGCCGCGCCGAGACCGGCAGCGGCTCGCCGGTGAGCCGGGACGCATCGACCTGCGAGTGCCCCCCGCGTACCACCCCGTCACACGGCACCATCTCGCCGGGCCGGACCAGCAGGGTGTCGCCCACCGCAATCGCATCCACGGGCACATCGTCGAGCCGCCCGTTCACCCTCCGGTGGGCCGTCCGGGGGGCCTCTGCCTCCAGCGCGCGCACCGCCGCTGACGCCCGCCGCTCGGCGTAGTACTCGAGCCCCTCGCCTCCGGTCTGCATCAACACGATCACCAGCCCGGCCAGTGGCTGATTCAGGATCATGGCCGCGAGAATGGCGAGTGCCGCCACGAGATCTGCGTTGAAGCGCGCCTGGAGGAGCCCCTTCGCCGTGCGAAGGAGGACCGGGATGCCGAGGAGGAAGAGCCCGGCGGTCCACAATAGGTGCCGGGAGATCGGAGAGTTCGGGATGGCGCCGGCGACCAGGCCGGCCACGAGCGCGATTGCGGCGGCGGCCGGCCGGAACATCATCCGGCCGGCTGCGCTCATGGCGTGGGCGTGCGGGGCACCGGCTCGGATTGGGTGACGCGACGCAGGGAAAACCCGACGCCTCGCACGGTCTCGATCCGCTCGGTCGAGGTTCGCGCCGCCAGCTTGCGGCGGAGATTGCCGACGTGTACGTCCACCACGTTGCTCTCGGGGTCGAAATGCATGTCCCAGACCTTTTCCAGCAGCGTGGTACGCCGAACCACCTCCTCCGGACGCAACAGGAAAAACTCCAGCAGCTGAAATTCCTTGGCGGTCAGGTCGAGCTTGTGGGAGGCGACCGAGGCGACATGGTGGAGACGGTCGAGCATGAGGTCCCCGTAGCGGAGAACCTCCATGCGTTCCGCCCCGCCGCGCCGCGAGAGCGCCCGGATCCGCGCGAGGAGCTCCTCGAATCGGAAGGGCTTGGCCAGGTAGTCGTCGGCGCCCGCATCCAGCCCGCGGACAACGTCTTCGACGGCGTCCCGGGAGGTCAGCATCAGGATCGGGGTCTTCCGGCCCTCCCGTCGGAGCTCCATGGCGACCTGGAAGCCATTCTTCTTGGGGAGCATCACGTCCAGGAGGATCATGTCGTACTCATAGACGTGCGCCAGCATGGTCGCCTCTTCTCCGTCGGCGGCCGCGTCCACGATGTACCCCTCCTCCTTGAGACCCTGCTCAATGAAGCCGGCGACCTTTCGGTCGTCCTCCACGAGAAGTACTTTCATGGAGTCAACCTACGAGCGCAGCCTGTAATTCCCGGCGAAACGTCTGTGAAGAAAACTTCACAGATCCCCTTCGACGGCGGGCACTCGGAGCACGAACAGGCCGCCCGCCCCCGGGCGCGCGACCACGGTAAGATCACCCCCCAGCAGCTGGGCCAGACGCCGCGACAGGGGGAGACCAAGGCCGTGGCCCAGGCGCTCCTCTCCCGCGCTGGTGACGTACACGTCGAAGATCGATTCGACTTGCCTGGCGGTGATGCCGGGGCCCTGGTCTTCCACCGCGAACACCACGCTGTGGGCCTCCGATCCCATGGTAATAGTGACGGTGCCGCCCTCCGGGGAGTGGCGAATCGCGTTCTGCAACAGGTTCACGAGGATTTGTTCCACCCGGTGGGCGTCGGTCCGGGCAAGCAGTCCTTCCCGCGGAATCTGGAGACTCAACGTCACCCCACGCTCGTGGATCGTCGGCATGACACGCTGGATCGCGCCGCGTACCACGACGCCGCAATCGACCGTACGGAACACCGGCTGCAAACGGTCTTCGTCGAGCCGGCTCAGATCCAGCAGGTCGTTGATGAGTAGTACCGCCTGCTCGGCCGAATCGAGGATCTCGAAGGCCGCACGCGGAACCGTCGCCGGATCTTTCTTGCGAACCAGCAGCTCGGCCCAGCCGAACACCGCCGCGAGCGCGTTGCGCAATTCGTGGTTCACCATTGCAAAGAAACGCTCCCGGGACCGATGGAGCCCCTGCACCTCCTCCATCAGACGGCTTTGCTCGCCGAAGAGCCGGGCGTTTTCGACCGCGGAGGCGGTCGTGATCGCGAGCAGCTCCGCAATGTGCTGATCCTCCTCACTGAACTCGTCCGCGCCAATCTTCTCGGTCAAATACAACTCGCCGATCACTCCCTGGCGGGACTCGACCGGCACCCCGAGAAATGACTTCATGGGGGGGTGGTTAGGTGGGAAACCGGAGGAAGCCGGGTGGGCTGCGAGGTCCGGAAGGCGAAGCGGCTTTCCTTCCCGGATGAGCACGCCAAGGATCCCGTGCCCGACCGGCAGCTTGCCGATGGCGGCCTTTTGCGACGGGGTCATGCCGGCCACAACGAAGCTGTCGAGAGATCGGCGGTCAGGTGCCAGAAGCCCCACCGCGACGTACCGGGCTCCGACGACTTCCGCAGCCAGATCGGCAACCCGCTGCAGCACCGCCTCCAAGCGGAGTTCCGCCATGAGATCGGGAACCTCGCGGATCACCCGCTCGATGCGGCTCTGTCCTGCCGGGGCGGTCTTTTTCATCGCCGGAGTATATCCGCGGCGCACCAGGGGCGGCGAGGCCCGGTCCGAAGGTTCATGGGTCTTTCAGGGTCGCTTCATCACGTCCCAGCCATCATCCACGGGTGACTATGCGAGCGGGGAGGTAGGCGGGTGCCAATTCAGCGAGTCCTGGCAGCAACCGATGGCGGCAGCTACGGCGAGCACGCCGTGGCGGTCGGACGCGCCCTCTCGGAGCGAGCCGACGGGAAGTTCATGCGCCTCGCGGTGGAGACGGAGGACGGCCTGCCGAGTCCCGCGTCCGGCTGGAGGGGCGAGCCCGCGACACTGACCGGGGCCGTCACCCGGATCGGCGGGCTTCCCGGGATAGAGATTGTCCGCCAGGCGGAGACGTGGGGAGCGGACCTCGTCCTGCTGGGTCGCCAGGAGAGCAGTCCGGAGCGGCCGCACAACCTGGGTGTGACCTCGGACACCGTCGTCCGCAGGCGGAGCGGCCTGTCCCTCTTCGTACCGCCGGAGGTTCAAACGATACGGCGTGCGATGATTGCGCTCGACGGGAGCCTTCGGGGCCTCGGCGTCGTCGGCCTCACCGTCCCGTTCCTGAACCTCACCAGGGCCCGGACGAAGGCCATCTGCGTCCTGCCCGGAATGCAGCCGGATGCGACCGACACCTGGCGGGATCTCCGGCATGAGCGGGTCGCGGTCCTGATCGACCTCCTCCACCTCGACGCCGGGTCGTGCGAGCTGCTGTTGCGTTGGGGCGATCCGGTTCCGGAGATTCTCAGGGCAATTCGGGAGACCGGGTCTGATTTGCTGGTCCTCGGGGTCCGGCGCGGCGGATTTCGGGGAGATCTGGGCTCCGGATACATAGGCCGCGAGCTCCTGAAATCCGCCCCCTGCGCGGTGCTCACCGTTCCGATTTAATCGTCGCGTTTGCCGAGGGGGAGTCGGCTCGTTCATCCCGCTCTCCCGGGGGTGCCAACTGGCCATTCCGGATCTCAGGATGCCCGATCTGACCACCCAGATTCGCGACCCATGCGAGGGTTCCACCGGCGGCGAGGGCTATGAGGACATTGAGGGCAGCCAGGCCACGCGACAGGGGCCGCCCTTTCCAGCCGCTCGCCAGTACGAGCAGCGCCACTCCGCCGGCGACCCCAGCCATGACCAGCCCGACCAACCCAGCCTCCTCGTGACGCTCGAGGTAGGCCTGTCCAGTGCCGATCCGGGTCTCGATAGCCTCTTCCGCACCCTCCCCCGTCCAAAACGCGGCGCCGGCTGCCAGCCCGGATACCACCAGCACGCCGAGGGCGGTCTGTTGCATGACGCGATTCCCGCGAAACCACCCAAGAGCGAGCAACACTGCTCCAAACGTGACCCCGAGGACCGGCAGGTGAGTGACGATGAGATGCAGATGGGCGCCGTTCATACAGACCAGGCGGGAGGGAGACCCGCAGCATAACCTGCCACCCTACAGGCCTCGGTGAACCCGGGATGAAGCGTGCTTCACGGGAGCGGGGGCGAGCATCACCCGGGCGTCGGCGGCCACCACGCCCGACGGCATTGCCAGGAGGGGGTTCACGTCCACCTCCGTGATCTCCGGACAATCGGTGACCAGCCGGGCGACCCGGAGCAGGACGTCCTCCACCGCGCCGCGGTCCGCGGCGGGCATGCCGCGAACCGCGTCGAGCAATCGGGCTCCTCGAATCTCCCGCATCATGCGGCGGGCCTCCTCCCGGCCGAACGGCGCGATCCGGAAGGAGACGTCGCGAAGGACCTCCACCAGGATCCCGCCCAGCCCGAACATCACCAGCGGGCCGAAGACGGGGTCCCGGGTCATCCCCACGATCAGTTCCCGCCCGTCCTGCATCATGGGCTGCACCAGGACACCTGCAATCACCGCCTCAGGCTGAGCGGTGCGCGCCTCCAGCAGGATCTGGTCGAATGCGCCTCGGACTTCTCCCGCGTCCGGCAGGTTGATCCGTACACCGCCGACCTCGGTTTTATGAATGATCGTGGGCGCCACGATCTTGAGCACCACCGGATATCCTATCCGGTCCGCGTACCGCACCGCCTCGTCCGCACTGGCGGCCAACTCTCCTCGCGCGACCGGAATGCCATACGCGGCAAGCAGCTCCAGCGCCTCGTCCTCGGCGAGTCGGCTCCGGCCGGCCGCGAGGGCCGCGCCGATCAAACGCGCCGCCGTCGCAGCATCGACCTGAATCTCCTCCGGCACGAACGCTGGCAGCTCCTGCCACTCCCGCCACCGGCACATCGCGGCGAGCGTGCGCGCCGCCGATTCCGGGAAGATGTAGGCCGGGATCCCCGCCTCATGCAGCGTCGCCTTTCCCTGCGGCAATCCCTGGTGCCCCATCAGCACGCCGAACACTGTCTTGTCCGGGTGCTCCACGGCCACCGAGGCAATGGCCAGGCTCACATCCTCCTGGGTGACGCGGAGCGGGGGAACGAAGATGGCCAGCGCCGCATCCACGTTCGGATCGTCGAGCAGCGCACCGAGCGCTTCGCGATACCCCCGTGGAGTAGCCGACGCGATCATGTCCAGCGGGTTGCGGATGGACGCCTCTGCAGGAAAGAGCGGCGCCAGTCGCGCCACCGTCCCGGGCGCAAGATCGGGAAGTTCGAGTCCGTTCGCTTCGCAGGCGTCGGCGGCGAGGATTCCCGGACCCCCGGCATTGGTGAGGACCACGGTGCGTCGCGACCTCGGCGGCCGTTGCACCGAGAACGCCATCGCGAGGTCGAACAGCTCCCCGATGGTGCCCGCCCGCAGCACACCGGTCTGCGCCAGCAACGCATCCACTGCGGCGTCGCTCGCGGCGAGCGCCCCGGTGTGCGAAGATGCCGCTCGGGCCCCGGCCCGCGAGCGCCCCGACTTGACCACGATAACCGGCTTCCGCTTGGTGATACGCGAGGCAATTTCCAGGAACTTCCCCGGATTGCCGAAGTTCTCGACGTACATGAGGATTGCCTCGACATCCGGCTCGTCCTCCCATGCCAGGAGCAAATCGTTTCCGCTGACGTCGGGCTTGTTGCCGATGGACACGAACTGGGATATCCCGATACCGTATTCTCTGGCATAGTCGAGCACCGAGAGTCCCATCGCGCCCGACTGGGACACGAACCCAACCTTCCCATACGGCGGCAGGTGCGGCGCGAACGTGCCGTTCATCGAGACGGCGGGGTTGGCGTTGAGCACGCCCATGCAATTGGGCCCCACCATCCGCATCCCGTTGGCCCGGACGAACTCGGTCAGGCGTTGTTCCCGCGCGATGCCCTCGCCCCCCACCTCCTTGAACCCCGAGGAGATCACCACCAGTCCCGGAATCCCCTTCCGGGCGCACCCTTCCACCACGCCCTGCACCAGCTCCTTCGGCACCACGATGATCGCCTGGTCGATCGGGGCGGGAACCGCCTCGATGTCGGGAAACGCCGGCACCGCGCAGATCGCCGCGGCCTTGGGATTCACGGGGTAGACCGCGCCGGTGTACCCGCAGCGTACCAGGCTCGCGACGATCTCATGGCCGATGGTGCCGGGGGTGCGTGAGGCTCCGACGACCGCCACGCTCGAGGGCGCCAGAATGGGGCGCAGCGCGTGAGGACCGGTCGATATGGCTTGGGACACGCTAGAAGTCCTTCCGTCTGAACCAGCGCAGCCCGAGCCCGAACGGGACACCCGTGCACACCAGAAGCATTCCGAACGCCAGCAGCCGCCCGCCCACACCCTGGAAGAAGCGTTCATACACCGCGCCGGTATAGCCCATCAGCGCGGCAATATCGAAGGTGAGGAGCAGGACACGCGCAAGGTCCACGGGGTTGGCAAACACCATGGCCAGCAGCGGTCCTTCCAGCGGGTAATCGGACCAGAGCGTCGTCACCAGCAGAATGATCCCGTCGTAGACCAGGGTGGTGAAAAGCCAGACCACCAGGGCGGCGCCGAGTCCCCGGGCGCGGTCCTCGATCAATACCGCGACACACAAGGCGAAGGCGGTGAAGACCAGTGTCAGGAGAAGTCCCACCGCAAGAAGCATCACCGCGTGGCCAGCAAATCCCGGCCCTCCCCCGCCCTGGAGAAGCAACGGTCCGCCGACCCCCAGCAAAAAAGCGCCCCCCAGGGGGAGGACCAGCCCGCCGAAAAGCCCGGTATAGAGCGCACCCCGGCCCACCGGCTGGGCCAGCAGCATCTCGATGAACTCCCGTGCGTTGTACACGTAGAGTGTGCCGAATACGACGCTCATCAAGGGTAGCAGCAGAAGCACCACGTTGAGCAGCGAGAGCAACGCCCGCTCCCCGCTCCCGCCGAATCTGAGCAAGAGCTCCGTTGTCCCCAGCAGCAAGGCTGCGTAGCCCAGTATCCAGCGGCTTCGCGCGACGTTGCGGAGCTGCGAGAGCAGCACCTTCCACGTCGTCCTCATGTCGCTTCCGCCTCCAGCCGCCGCGCGATCGCCCGTTCCAGCCTGGTCTCGCCGCTCTCGGCGAGCAGGGTCTCAACCGTCCCCTGGAAAGCAATCGCGCCCTCGATCAGGAACACCAGGTCCTGGGCCAGCTCCTCGACCTCGCTCATGATGTGCGACGTGAGCAGCACCGTCACGCCCTCCGCGGGGGCGCGGAGCACCTTGTCCTTGAGTATTCCGGCGGCGACCGGATCGAGGCCGGCGGTGGGCTCGTCGAGGATCAGGAGCGAAGGACGGAACAGGCACGCCACCACGGCGTTGAGCTTCTGCCGGGTTCCGCCCGAGAGGGTACGGATGGGCTTGTCCAGGGACGGCTCGAGCCGGAAGCGCTCGATGAGCTCCTCATCGAGACCGGTCCTCCGGCCGCGCAAATCAGTGAGAAGCCGGATGACTTCGCGCCCGGTCAGGTGCTCCGGAAATCGCGCCGCCTGCGGCATGTAGCCGATCCGCTCGCGGTAGGAGGGGCTTCCGTTCACTGGTATCCCGTCAACCGCCACCGCTCCTCCGCCGCGGTCCGCGCGAACCAGGCCGAGCATCGTCTTGATCAGCGTAGTCTTCCCGGCGGCGTTGGGGCCGACCACCGCGGTGACCCGGCCTGGGACGATGGTCAGATCGATCCCGCGTAGCACCTCCTGCCGGCCGAACCGTTTCCGGAGGCCGGTGACGACCACGCGCGAGGGCGTCACCTGGGGCGCGCCATCAGGGGACGGCGGTCGCTGAGCGCCTCGGGTGTGAGGATCGGCATCAGGCGCTCGGCACCCTCCAGGAGATCCACAAAGAGCGACCGGAGCAGGATCAGCGCCGGCTCGTGCTGTTCGACAATCAGTGAGAAAAGCCGCACCGGCCGGTGGGGAACGTCGCCGATACCGTCACGGTCCAGATCGTAGCCGCGATAATGATCCCACCAGTTACCCGAAAAGGTACTCGAAGCGGTGCGGCTGTTGGTTGATACGTCAAAGGTATTGCCCGAAAAGCTGTTGCCTTCGAAGCGATTGTCCGTGGCGTTGGCCAGCACCTTGACCGCCCAGCCGTTGGCGGTGAAGGTGTTCCCGGATACCGCATTCCGATTGGAATCCTCCAGGTAGAGGCCCACCGTGTTGCCGGCGAAGCGGTTGTCACGCACCGTCCCGTCGTTGATGTTCTTGAGCAGCAGCCCATAGGCCGTGCTTCCCCGGTTGCTCTCGAAGCGGTTGTCGGTCATCGTCACGCCGGTGCTGTACATGACCGCCACGCCGGCCCCGTTTCCGGCGAAACGGTTGCCGGCGTAGGAGCAGGAGTCGGACCGCATGAAATGAAGCCCGTAGCGGCGATTCCGCGTCACCGTGTTGCCGCGCACCACGGCGGTCCGAACGAACTCGAAGTAGATCCCGTCGCGATGCGCGGCGACCTCGTTGTCCCGGACCGTCATTCGGCTCGACTGCCAAAGGTGGATCCCGTTGCCGGAGGTCGCCTCGGCGCCGGCCGGACCACGGAGCCGGTTCCGCGCGATCTGACAGTCCGCCGATTGCATCGCATAGATGCCGAAGTACGCGTCGCGGATCTCGTTGTCTTCGATGCGGCATCCGCGTACCCCACGCAGCAAGATCGCGGCGCGGTCTTCCGTCGCGCTCGGCGTAACCCGCTCGAATTGGAGCCCGCGGATGACGACGCTGTCCGCGGTGACCTCCAGGGTGGTGTGAGCTCCGCCCTCGAAGACCGGCGCGCCGCTGCCCACGATTTCCACCCGCACCCCGACCAGAATCCTCGCCTCGCGATATCGGCCGGTCCGGACCTCGATGCGGTCGCCCGGCCGCGCCAGCGCCAGCGCCTGTGTGAGGGTCCGCACCGGGCCGGCCGGCTGGACCACGATGGTGACCCCGATGGCCGCCAGGAGCGAAAGCATCACCGGCCGGGACGCTCCGCCACCAGCCGAACCACTTGTTCCCACGAGAGCAGTTTCCCACCCAGAGCCGTGCGCACGCTGTCCGCCGCGCGTCCCGGCCTGAGGGCTACGAGGCCGTAGTCCATCGGAGTATGGAGGGAATCGCTGACGAGAAATACCGCCAGGGCGGCGTCAAGCATGGAATCCGGCTGCGCGAAGTCGTTCACCCATAGCGACGCGATCCGTTCCCGGCGCACCCCCGCGGTGGCCACATATGTGGCCAGGCAGCCGACGTCGTCGAATGGAATGGTTTTTCCGGTCGTCATGACCAATTCGGCTGCAAAGCGCGGATCTACCAGCGTCATGTGGCAATGGGCACACTGCTCGGTGCCGAAGGCAAGCGGCCTCGGCGCCGGAGTTTGGCAAGCCGCGGCCGCGAGTAGCAGGCCCGTGGCCGTCACCCTGCGTGCGCCCGGGCCGCTCGCCATTCTCTCACCGTGAGGGCCGCCGCAGCCAGCAGGACCAGAATCGCGATCCAGCCCCCGATCCCGGGCCACGACGTCGCGTAGAAGTTGAGCAGCTGCTTGCTCCCCAGGAGCGGCGGTTGATAACTCATCCCCTCGACCTTGATCGCGGCCCGAGGATTGAGCTCGTGCCCATACAGGTACCCCCATCTCCAGAAATCGGCGAGTCCGGCCAGCGCTCCCGCGGTGAATACCGCCGTCCAGGCGTAGAGAGCCTTCCGGTGACCCCACACCGCGGCCAGAAGCCCCAGCCCGATCAGAAACCCGACCGCGATCGGCATGTAGCGCAGCTCCGGAAAGCTTTCGGGGACGATCTCTTTCATGCCGATATAATGATTCAACCCGTTGATGCTGTTGAGGTCCTGGGGCTTTTCACCGGTCATCCGGTTCACCCAGATGTAGAATCCCAGGCCCTCAGGGTACTGCGGAGCCTTGAGCCCAATGTGCCAGAGCGGGGTCACATAGAGCAGGGCCAACGCCAGTGCACCGAGGGCCACGAGAATCCGCGAGGAGCGACGCACCCTTACTTCAGGGTCCCCGCTCCGCCATTCCACACCAGGGGCACGCTGCTCCCCTTGGCGGAGACCCGCATGTACCCCTGCATCTCCTGGTGCAGCGCCGAGCAGAAGTCGGTACAGTAGAAGGGATACACACCGGGACGCAGGGGCACCCACACCAGTGTCCGGGTCTGGCCCGGCATGATCAGGAGCTCCGCGTTCTGGGCGCCCATCATGGCAAAGCCGTGGGGAACGTCCCAGTCCTGCTCCAGATTCGTGACGTGGAAGAACACCGAGTCACCCACTTGGATACCCTCGACGTTGTCCGGGAGGAAGTGGCTGCGGATCGCCGTCATGTACACGTGCACTCTGTTGCCTTGGCGGACCGCCTTCACCTCCTTTTCGCTGCGGGTAACGTAGGGGTCCTTGTTATCGGCCAGGGCGAAGGCCTTGAGCTGCTTGTCCTTGATGAGGGAGGCCGGAAGCGCCTGAGCGTAGTGGGGTTCGCCGGTCGTCGGAAAGTCGAGCAATAGCTTCATCTTGTCACCGGTAATGTCGAAGAGCTGGGCCGACTGGGTCAGCTCCGGCCCGGTCGGGAGATACCGGTCCTTGGTAATCTTGTTGAGCGCGATCATGTACTTCCCGTAGGGCTTCCGGGTGTCCCCCCCGGGAATCATCAGGTGTCCGATCGAGTAGTACGTCGGCACCCGGTCCACGACCCTGCACTCCTTCAAGCTCCACTTGACGACTTCGGAGCTGATGAACACCGAGGTATAGGCGAATCCCTTATCGTCGAACTCGGTATGGAGCGGCCCGAGGCCGGGGTTCTGAACTTCGCAGGCGTTCACTGCCTCGTACTTGAGGACGGGAATCCCACCCACGTCGCCGTCGAACTCCTTGTCGGCAATCGCCTTCTGCATTTTGGTGAACGAGTGCACCGGGATGACCGTCGCGAGCTTGCCTCCGGCCACAATGTACTCGCCCGAGGGGTCCACGTCTGCGCCGTGGGGCGACTTCGGCGTGGGCAGAAAGTAGACCAGCCCCGGGCAGTCCGCCGGCTCGATCACTTTCTGGCTGCGGAGCATCTCGGTGCGCGCCACGCCATCCTCGCCGATCCAGTTGTGCGCGTAGGGCGTAGACCAGGTCTTTCCTTTGCCCTGGGCCAGGCACGCCTCGGCCTGCTTCCAGTGGACCGCCGCGATATAGTCCTTGTCCTTCTGCGAGGCGTTCGACTCGAGCAGGGTCCTCGCCTCCTCCGTGTTATAGGTGCTGAAGAACGTCCAGCCGTGCGACGGCCCTTTGCCGGCGCGCGCCAGGTCGTAGTTGTATCCCGGGACCAGGATCTGGAACGCCAGGCTCAAGCGCCCTGAGGTCGCGTCGATGTTGATGAAGCTCAGCATCCCGCCGAACTTGCCGGTCTTGATCGGCACGTCGGCCTGGGGCGTCGGCACCGAGAATCGCGTCGCGCTCACCGCGTACTCGGAGTTCTGGGTGAGGTAGGGTGACCCGTGCCCGCCCGCGGCGTTGGGAATTTCGATGATCTCCTCCGTCTCGAACCGGGTCAGGTCGAGCCGGGCGATCCGCGGGGTGTTGTTGCCGTTGACGAAGAGCCAGCGTCCGTCGGCCATCCCGTCGGTCATCGAGAGCTGCGGGTGGTGCACGTCATCCCAGGGAACGAAGCCGTAGCTCGTGTTGAGCAGCGCCTTGCTCTGCTCGGAGTAGCCGTATCCCTTCTCCGGATACTGGGAGAACACCGGGATCTGCTGGAGCAGGCGTCCCGACGGCAGGCCGTACACCGTGACGTTCCCGGAGTATCCGCCCGACATGAACGCATAGAGCTCGTCGTACTGCCCGGGGGCGACGTAGACCTTCGCGGCCGCGTCGGTCGCGGCCCCGAGCGGTGCGGTGGCCTTGCCGCAGCCGCCCAGCGCGAGCGCGGTGAGCGCGGCGGCCAGCGAGCGGGCCGCGGGCCGGCACAGGATCTCGAGCATCGGGATACTCCTCGTGGCAGGGGTCATCGTTTCGGTGCGCTCTTGGCCTGAGTCCGCAAATACTCGAGGACGGCGCGCGCGTCCTCGCGGCTGAGTTGCTGATTGGGCATGACTGACATCCGCTCCGCGAGCAGCTGCTTGGCGATGGGATGGTGTTCGACCATCTCCTGGGGGTTCAGGATCATGTTCATGATGTAGGCGGGGGTCCTCCGGGCGGTGACCTCGCCCAGGGACGGCCCGACGTACGTGGTGTCCATCTTGTGGCACATGGAGCACTTCAACTCGAAGAGCGCCTTCCCTGTCCCGACGAGCGCCACGTCGATCGGACCCAGCTCAATCGCTTCCTTGACCGGACCGATCCCGTGCTCGAGTTGAAACGGCGTGAGCGCATGCTCCTCGGCTTCCGCCGACTCGTTTGATTCTTCCGCTTCAGGCTTCTCGCCGCAGCCGACAATGCCCACCACCAGTGCCAGTACCAGCGCGGAGAAGTTCGATTCCGTCATCCAAGTGGCTCCTCGTGTCATTCCGGATACCAAACGCGCTCATGATCCAGCGCAGGTGATGTGAATGTGAGGGGAGGGTGGTAGGAAGCCCGTGAAGCACTGGTGAAGGTTTCTTCACTAATCTGAAGGTCTCTTCATGCAAAACCGCGAATGCCTTCAAGGGAGACCAGCCACTATTAGAGCTCATCCATTCGAGGATACCATGTCCGATTTGTTCGCATCCGAGCGTCCCACCTCCCGCCGGGGCTTTTTGCGCGGGAGCGCCGCCCTCGCCATCGCGCTTCCCGGAGCCGCTGCGGTGCTGGGAAGCTGCACCGACAGCAAGGCGGGCGGCGTGTCTGCCGCAGACACCTCGAGGCAGTCGGCCGCGCCTCCCCCCGCAGCGGCGGTGCCCCTTTCCGCCCGCGCCAGGGCCGACGCAATGGATGCAATGCACGAAAAGGGCGTCAAGGCCTTCCCGGCCAAGTCGAAGGGAAAAGGCAACCAGCCCCTGCCACCACAAATGAAGGGCGGCGTCAAGGTCTATGACCTCACCTGCAGCGAAGTGGACTGGGAAGTGGAGTCGGGGAGGACCGTAAAGGCCTGGGCCTACAATGGTCAGGTGCCGGGCCCGCAGATCCGGGTGCGCGAAGGCGATCGCGTCCAGCTCAACGTCAGGAACGAGCTGCCCCAGTCCACCTCAGTCCATTTGCACGGACTGGAGATTCCCAACGACCAGGACGGTGTGCCCTTCATTACCCAGAAGCCCATCAAGCCAGGCGAATCCTTTACCTACAAATTCGTGGTGCCGAACGCCGGCTCCCACATGTACCACTCACACCACAACGCCGCGTACCAGGTGGGCATGGGCCTGCTCGGCGCGTTCGTCGTGGAGCCGAAGGATGCTCGGAACGAGCCGAAGGTGGACCTCGACTACGTGATGATCCTGAACGACACCATGCACGGGTACACCGTCAACGGGAAGAGCTTCCCGGCCACGGAACCGCTGGTGGCGAAGCTCGGCCAGACCGTGCGTATCCGTTTCATGAACGAAGGGATGATGATCCACCCGATGCACCTCCACGGCATGCACATGACCGTGATCGCCAAGGACGGGTGGGATCAGCCGGCCCCGTGGAAGTGCGATACCCTCAACATCGCGCCCGGAGAGCGGTGGGACGTCCTGGTCAAGGCCACCAACCCGGGAACCTGGGCCTTCCACTGCCACATTCTCCTGCATGCCGAATCGGAGCATGGGATGCTGGGCATGGTCACTGCGCTGGTGGTGCAGCCGTGACCCGCGTTCTGATTCCCTACGGCACCACAGATGTGTTCGACGCCGCCATCGCGAATCCCGATCCGGCGGGGTATGACGGCGTCATCGTAGCTGGGTCCGTGCATGCCGGGGGATACCCGCGGTCAGTCGGGCGATGGGTGCGCAGCCACCAGGAGGCCTTGCGCCGCGGTCCGTCGGCGTTCATCTCGGTATGCCTGGCGGTCCTCCAGGAAGGCGCCAAAGACAAACGCGGCTCGAAACGATCGTGGGTCGATTCGAAACCGCGACCGGCTGGAAGCCGGATCAGGTGAGATATTTGCGCGCGTTCGCAGGACGCTTCTACTCCCTCTGGGCGCCCGAAGCACCGGCGAGATGTGGTTCCCGAACCACATCGGCGTGTGTGTGCGCGTCTGCGACGGTCACCGATTGAGGACGTGGGGATCCAGATCCGTCTCACCGGGCGGCCGCCCGCTCCGGGCCCAGAACAGGGCGGTCTCCACGGCCCGCTGCCAACCCGCCTTGCGCCGGGCACGCTCGGACCCTCCCGGTCCTGGCTGGAACACGTGATGCTTCGCGGCGGTGGCGAGAAACGCCTCGAGCGACGGCCACACCCCGAGTGCCAGCCCTGCAAGCGCCGCCGCGCCGAGCGCCGTGGTCTCGACGTTGGCGGGGCGCTCGACCGTCACCCCGAGCACATCGGCCTGGAACTGCATCAGCCAGTCGTTCGCGGAGGCGCCCCCGTCCACGCGGAGGCTGGGCAGCCTGAGGCCAGAGGCGGTCAGCATGGTCTGCAGCAGCTCCTCGGACCCGAACGCCATCGCCTCCAGCGCCGCGCGCACCAGGTGCGCACGGGTGGTTCCGCGCGTCAGGCCGGTGATGGTGCCTCGCGCCTCGGCCTCCCAGTGCGGACACCCGAGCCCGACAAACGCGGGGACGAAGCTCACGCCGCCGTTGTCGGGGACCGAGGCCGCCAGCGCGGCAGACTCGGAGGCGTCCTGGAGGATGCCCAGCCCGTCACGGAGCCACTGGATCGCGGCCCCGGCGATGAACACGCTCCCCTCCAGAGCGAACCCCCGCCCGCCCCTCGCGTCGCAGGCAGCCGTGGCAAGCAGGCCCTGGGGAGGGATCGGCGGAGTCGAGCCGGTGTATACCAGCAGGAAGGCTCCCGTACCGTAAGTGTTCTTGGCCATTCCCGGCTCGACACAGCCCTGCGCGAACAGCGCCGCCTGCTGATCACCCGCCAGGCCGGCGATCGGCAGCGGGACGCCGAAGATCTCCGCATCGGTTTCGGCACACACTCCCGCCGAGGGGACGATCGTGGGGAGCACACCGTCGGGGACATTGAACAGCGTGCAGAGGTCGCGGTCCCACTCCCCCGACCGAAGCGAGTAGAGCATGGTGCGGGAGGCGTTGGTCGGATCGGTGACATGAACCCGGCGGCCAGTGAGCCGGGCGATGAGCCAGGTGTCCACGGTTCCTGCGGCCAGCTCGCCCCGTTCGGCTCGACGCCGCAGGGAGGCATCCTGGAGCAGCCATTCCAGCTTGGCGGCCGAGAAGTAGGGGTCGAGCAGGAGCCCGGTGCGCGATCGCACTTCCGGTTCGGTCCCGGCGGCACGCAGCTCTCGGCATCGCGCGGCGGTGCGCCGGTCCTGCCAGACGATCGCCGGTGCGACGGCGCGCAGGGTCGCGCGGTCCCATAGCACCACCGTCTCACGCTGATTCGAGATCCCAATGCCGACCGGCCGCTCCCCCGCAGCCGCGAGCGCCTCCCGGGCGGCTTCAACCGTCGAGCTGAGCAAGTCTTCGGGGTTATGCTCCACCCACCCGGGCGCGGGAAAGTGTTGAGGAACCTCGCGGCGGGCCTGACCCAGGATCGTGCCGTCCTGGTGCACGACGAGGGCGCGGGAGCTGGTCGTACCCTGATCCAGCGCGAGAATGCAGGCCATGGCGAAACCTAGCACCGGGAATCCAGACCCGAAGGATCAGGTCATGCTGTCCAGAGGAATGGCGCTCTTGCGGGATCCGGCCCTCAACAAGGGAACCGCCTTCACCATGGCGGAGCGGGATGCCCTGGGCCTCCGCGGGCTGCTGCCGCCGAGAGTGCTGTCGCAGGAGGACCAGGAGGCCCGGGTGCTCGAGAATTTCAGAAGCAAGGCCTCCGACCTCGAGAAGTACATCAATCTCGCCGCCCTCCACGACCGCAACGAAGCGCTCTTCTTCCGGCTGGTCATCGACCATCCGGACGAGATGATGCCGATCATCTATACTCCGACCGTCGGGCTGGCCTGCGAACGCTTCGGCCACATCTTCCAGCGGCCCCGGGGCATCTTCGTGAGCGCCAACGATCGCGGCCGGATCCGGGAGATGCTGCGCAACTGGCCCGAGCCCGAGGTCTCGATCATCGTCGTTACCGACGGCGAGCGCATTCTCGGCCTCGGCGATCTCGGTGCCAACGGCATGGGCATTCCCGTGGGCAAGCTGTCCCTGTACACGGCCTGCGCCGGGATACCTCCGAGCCGTTGCCTGCCGGTCCTGATCGATGCCGGCACCAACAACGAGTCGCTGCGCCAGGATCCGCTGTACATCGGGTTGCCGCAGGCGCGCATCACGGGCGAGGCCTACGACGCGCTGATCGAGGAGTTCATCTCCGCGGCCGCCGATGCGTACCCCGGCGTGCTGATCCAGTTCGAGGACTTTGCCAACCACAACGCCTTTCGGCTGCTGGAGCGGTATCGCAACCACATCTGCACCTTCAACGACGATATCCAGGGTACCGCGGCGGTGGCGCTGGCGGGACTCCTGTCGGCGCTGCGGGTCACCGGCCAGCCACTCACCGAGCAGAAAGTCCTGTTTCTTGGCGCCGGCGAGGCCGCGACCGGCATTGCCGATCTCACCGTCGCCGCGATGCAGGCCGCGGGGCTGGACGAACGGTCCGCCCGGCAGCGCTGCTGGCTGGTGGACTCGAAGGGTCTCGTGGTGCAGTCGCGGCCCGGCCTGGTCGAGCACAAGCGGCGCTACGCCCATGCGCATCCGCCGGCGGGTGATTTTCTCTCCACGGTGGAGGTGCTGCGGCCCACCACGATCATCGGCGCGTCCGCCGTGGGCGGCTCCTTCACGGAAGCCGTGGTGCGCCGGATGGCGGAGCTGAACGACCGCCCCATCATCTTCGCCCTGTCGAATCCGACCTCGCGTTCGGAGTGCACCGCGGAGCAGGCCTATGCGTGGTCCTCAGGCCGGGCACTCTTCGCGTCGGGTTCGCCGTTCAAGCCGGTAGTACTCGGTGAACGGACGTATGTGCCGCGGCAAGGCAATAATTCCTACGTATTTCCGGGAATAGGTTTGGGAGTCACCGCGGTGCGGGCCGCGAGGGTCACGGCCGAGATGTTCATGGCGGCGGCGAGAAGCCTGGCGGGCCAGGTCAGTCACGCCGACCTCGAGCAAGGCAGCCTCTATCCACCCCTCAAGGAAGTACGCCGGGTTTCGGCCGGCATTGCCACCGCAGTAGCCGAGGTGGCCTACGCGCAGGACCTTGCGGGGCGGCCACGGCCGGACGACCTGCCCGCCCACGTTCAGGCGCAGATGTACGAACCGCGGTACCCGGACTACGCCGTGGCCGGAACAATCCCCTAGCGCGTATCTTTGGCCGGATAATCACAGCTCCCTGATCCTCGATCCCCGAATCCTGGCTCCTGCAACGATGACCTACTCAACGCTTCTCGTAGAAAACCGCGACGGCATCGCCTGGATCACCGTCAACCGCCCCGACAAGCTCAACGCGCTCAACGACGCCGTGATCACCGAGCTGGGTCGCGTCGCGGACCAGATAACCGACGACGATGCCGTTCGGGGCATCATCCTGACCGGCAGTGGGAAGGCCTTCGTGGCGGGGGCCGACATCAGCGAACTCGCAAGCGCCAGCGGGATCAAGGCACAGGCGCTCTCTCGCAAGGGATCCCAGATCTTCCGTCAGTTCGAGCGGCTTCCCAAGCCGGTCATCGCGGCGGTCAACGGGTTTTCCCTCGGTGGAGGGTGCGAGCTGGCGATGGCCTGCCACATCCGTATCGCCTCGGAGAACGCGCGGTTCGGCCAGCCCGAGGTCAAGCTCGGCATCACCCCGGGCTACGGCGGGACAGTGCGGTTTCCCCGACTGGTGGGCCGGGGTCGCGCGCTGGAGCTGCTCCTCTCCGGGGCAATGATCGATGCCCAGGAAGCCTGGCGGATCGGACTGGTCAACCGGGTAGTGGCCGCCGAGCAACTGATGCCGGAGTGCGAGAAACTGTTGCGCAGCATTCTCGACAACGGACCGCTCGCCGTTGCGGGCTGTATCCGCCTGGTGGACGAGCAGGAGGATCTATCGCTCGACGACGCGCTGGCGCTGGAGAGCCGTCGCTTCGGCGAGCTGGCCGGGACGGCGGATTTCACGGAAGGGACGGCGGCCTTTCTCGAGAAGCGGAAGGCGGGCTTCCGAGGGGCGTAGACGTCCTCTTACCTGTGAATCCACCCTCCACTCCGCTATTTTTATGTCATGCGGGCCGACCGAATTGTGGCGCGGGGTTTCCGCAATCTCGCAGACTTGGACCTCGCTCTTCCCGCGAGCGGAGCCGTCTTTCTCGGGCCCAACGGGCACGGGAAAACCAACCTGCTGGAGCTGCTCTACTATCCGGTGCTGTTCCGTTCCTTGCGCGGCGCGCGGGATATCGACGTCACCCGCCACGGCGAGGCGGGCTTTGAGCTCATCCTGACCCTCGAGGACGGCCGCCGCCCCCGCAGTCTCTCGGCCGGATTCCGCTGCCTGGGCAAACGCAAGCGGCTCCTGCTGGATGGCGCCAGGCCGGAACGCCTCGGCGATGCGATCGGGCATTGGCTGGCGGTGGCGTTTCTTCCCACCGACCTCCGGCTGGTGCAGGGAGCGGCGGCCGAGCGAAGGCAGTATCTCGACCGGGTGCTCTCATTGGCAGATCGGGAGTATCTCCGGGCCCTTTCCAGATACCGCGCCGCACTGGCGCAGCGGAACGCCGCCCTCCGGCAGCACCGTTCCGACCTCGCCGGAGCGTTCGATACCGCCATTGCCGGCCCGGGCGCCGTGCTCATCCGGCACCGCCTCGACTGGACCGCAGCCCACGCGGAGCCGCTGACCGAGACGAGCATCGCCCTGGGGGAAACCGCCGAGGTGACGCTCCGCTACCGGGGCGACGAGGCCCTGACCGATCCGGCCCGCTGGCCCGATGCGCTGGCCCGCGCCGCGGCGCGGGACCTGGCCCACGGCGCCACCACCGTGGGGCCGCACCGCCATGACCTCGAGCTGCGCCTGGGGGGCCGATCGCTCCGCGAGGTCGGCTCGACGGGGCAGCAGCGCACCGCGGCGGTGGCGCTCAAGCTGCTAGAGCGGGAGACGCTGGCCGCCGCGTCTGGCGCCGAGCCGGTGCTGCTGCTCGACGACGTCTTTGCCGAGCTCGACCGGAACCGACAGGAACGGTTGGCGGCGCGGCTTCTGGCCGGCGGGGCGCGCCAGACCTTCATCACCTCGCCCCGCGAGGATGAGCTCCCCGACGGCTTCCACCTCGAAACGCTGGCGGTGGAGAGCGGTCGCGTGAGTCAGGGGCTGGCGGCATGAGGGCCAAGGCCAGGTCCAAGCTGACGCCGATCGGGCAGATCATCGACGGCTGGCTGGCCAAGTCCGGCTTCGCCAAGCGGCTGGACGTGTCCCAGGTGGTGGGGCGGTGGGCCGAGGCGGTGGGGCCCCAGATCGCGGCGGCCACGAGGGCGGAAGCGGTGAATGCGGACGGCACGCTGTGGGTCCGGGTGGCCTCCAGCGCCTGGGCCAACGAGCTGAGTCTCATGGCTCCGCGGATCCTGGCCAAGCTGAACCAGGATCGGCGCGGGCAAATCAAGGAAATACGCTGGCTCACGGGCGGGGTGCAACAGGATGGCTAATCCGGCAGGCGACAAGAACGGCAAAGACTACGGCGCCGAATCCATCCAGGTCCTCAAGGGCCTGGAGGCGGTTCGCAAACGGCCCGGTATGTACATCGGGTCGACCTCCGAGACGGGGCTGCACCACCTGGTGTACGAGGTGGTGGACAACTCGATCGACGAAGCGCTGGCCGGCTACTGTGACACCATCAATGTCACGATCCATGCCAACAACGCGATCACCGTGGTCGACAACGGCCGGGGAATCCCGGTCGACATG
>JANNGX010000258.1:0-34037 GCA_031404115.1 Gemmatimonadales bacterium
GGTCGATGCGCCCTCGGCGGTGAGCCGGACCGCCGCCTTGCCCCGGGTAAAGCCGAAGCGGCCACGGCCCTCGATCTGCATCCGATAGCTCTCGGGAACGACCTTGTCGCTCATCGTGATGACGACATCGAATTCTGCCGCCGTGATTGGTCCGATTCCCACGCCCATCTTTCCTTCGTACCGGTCCTCCCCCGTCCGGGCGATGCTGGTGGCGCCGGGCATGGTCTTGGCCAGCACGTCGGGATCGAGCAGCAGGGCCCAGACCGTCTCGCGCGGACCGGGAAAGGTGTAGGTGCCCTCGACGATCATGCCGTGCCCCCACGGGCCTGGACGATCAGCTCGAACAGCCGGTTGGGGCTGAGCGGAATTTCGGTGATCTCAACGCCGGAGCCCGAGAGCGCATCCTCCACCGCCTGCGCGAAGAGCGCGCCGGTGGGAATCGCGCCCGCCTCGCCCACGCCCTTGGTACCGAGCGGGTTGAGTGGAGAGGGGGTCTCGATGTGGGCCATTTCGACCGTGGGCACATCCAGCGCCGTGGGCAGGAGATAGTCCATGAATGACGCGTTCATCAGCTGGCCATTGTCGTCGAAGATCAACTGTTCGTAGAAGGCATTCCCGATCCCGTGGGCCACCCCGCCCTGTACCTGGGCCTCGACCACGGTTGGATTGATCACCACCCCGCAGTCGTGGACCACGACATAGCGGTTGATCCGGACGGTGGCGGTTTCGGCGTCCACCTCGACGATCATCGCGTGCACTCCACTCGCGGCGTTGCCTCGGTCGGGCCCGAAGTAGGCGGTGGCCTCGAGCCCCGGCTCGGTTCCGGGGGTGACCGCGCCGCGGAGCGGGTTGGCCCGGCGGGCCAGCTCCCCGAGATCCATGCTCCGGTCGAGCGCGCCGCGAACGCAGGCGCATCCGTTTTCGAGCGCGATCCTCTCGGGTGCCACGTCCAGCAGCCGCGCGGCCAGCGCGATGATCTTTTCCCGAACCTTGAGCGCCGCGGCGTGGCACGCGTTGCCCGCGACCACCGCCCCGCGGCTCGCGAACGTGCCGGTGCCCCAGTTGAATTCCCGGGTGTCTCCGGTCACGACACGCACCTTGTCCACGTCGACGCCGAGCTGCTCGGCCACGATCTGGGCAAAAGTGGTAAAGTGTCCCTGCCCCTGAGTGCCGACACCGGTGGCCACCCGCACCACGCCACTGGGCTCCACGGTCACCCGAGCCCCTTCGTACGGCCCGATCCCGGTGCCCTCGATGTAGGACACCAGGCCGAGGCCCACATGACGCCCCTCGCGGCGGTGCCGGGGCTGCTCGTGCGCGATGAACTTCTGATAGCCGATCAGGTCCACCGCCTTGGCGAGCGCAGCGGGGTAGTTTCCGCTGTCGTAGACCAGCGGGCGGAAGTCCTGGAACAGAATCTCATGGTCGTAGGGGAACGCGTCCGGCGGAATCAGATTGCGTCGCCGGATCTCGACCCGGTCGATCCCGAGCTCTCGAGCCGCGAAGTCGAGCAGGCGCTCCATCACGAACACGCCATGCTGCCGGCCGGCGCCCCGGACCGGGGTGACAATCGGCGTATTGGTGAAAACGGCGGTGAACTCGCTGTCGTAGTTGGGAATCACGTAGGGACCGAGCAGGGTACACTGGCTGTTGATTGGGACGGTGAGTCCGTAGGGATCGTAGGCGCCGGTGTCGTGAAGGAAGGTGTCCTTCACGCCAAGGATGCGTCCGTCCCTCGTGATGGCCAGCTCGGCGTCGTGAATCTGGAGTCGCTCCTGGGTGGTGGCGTAGAAATTCTCCCGGCGGTCTTCGATCCATTTCAGCGGACGGCCCAGCTGCATCGCGGCCCAGGGAAGCAGGACTTCCTCGGGATAAAACATCATGATCTTGGGACCGAACCCGCCTCCGATGAAGGGCGCGATCACCCGGACCTGGGATTCGCTCAGTCCCAGCATCGCCGCCAGACCGTTCCGGATCGGAATCGGCGCCTGGGTAGTGTCCCATACGGTGAGCTGCTCGGCGCGCGCATCCCATTCCGCCACGATGCCGCGGTTCTCGATGGCGGCGGAGGCCCCGCGATCGTAGCGAAACCTGCGAGCCACGAGCAGGCCGGCCTCCGCGCGGACGGCGGCGTAGTCTCCCTTCGACTGATGCACGTGGGCGGCGAGATTGGTGCCGAACTGCTCGTGGACAAGCGATGCCCCCGGCAGGAGCGCGGACTCGAGGTCCACCACCGCGGGAAGCGGCTTGAGGTCGACGACGATATCCTCGAGAGCGTCTTCGGCGATGTAGCGGCTCTCCGCAACGACCATCGCCAGCGCCTCCCCGCTGTGGCGAACCTTGTCCCGCGCGAGCGGCACCTGAGTGGCCGCGTTGAACACCAGGCCCCTGATCGGCGGCGGCGGAACCAGCAGCGGGCCGGGGCGCCAGTAGTCGCCGAGGTCGTGAGCGGTGTAGACCGCCACCACGCCGGGGCGCTGGAGGGCGGCGCCTGCATCGACGCGGTTCAGAATGCCGTGCGCATCATCGCTCCGGAGAAACGCCACGTGAAGCATGCCGGGGAGCTGAACGTCGTCGACGAAGAGGGCGCGGCCGGTGAGCAGCTTCGCGTCCTCGAGGCGCGGGACGCTGCGGCCCATGTAGCGGCCGGTCTTCACGCGGTCATTTTCCGATCGACGAACAGCTGGACGGCCTTCACGATGTTCGCGTAGCCGGTACACCGGCACAGATTCCCGGAGATCGCCTCGCGGATCTCCGTTTCACTCGGCGAGGGATGCTCCCAGAGCCAGGGCACCAGCGTCATCAGGATGCCTGGCGTGCAGAAGCCGCACTGCAGTCCGTGGGCGTCGTGAAAGGCGGTCTGGAGCGGATCGAGCACGCCACCTGAAGCCAGGCTCTCCACTGTTTCGACCGAGTGGTCCTCGGCCTGGACTGCGAAGACGAGGCAGGAGCGCACCGCGTGTCCGTCCAGCAGCACGGTGCAGGCGCCGCAGACTCCATGCTCGCAGCCGACGTGGGTGCCGGTCAGGCCGAGGTCGTGCCGGAGAAAGTCGGAGAGGAGGAGGCGCGGCTCGACGGCACGCTCGTGGCGCGTGTTGTTGACGGTGACGGTGATGGTGTGCTGGCCGTTCAAGAGCGGACTCCAAGGCGTCCCGAAGCGATGAACGATACGTCTGGAGAGGGGGGGCGCAAGGGAGGACCGTGGACGCGGTGATCCGGCCCAGGGACAACGCACCGTGAAGTCGATTGCGTGCTCCATTGCGAGCACCGCCCGGAAGTCTGGGGGCGTGCCGACGCTCCAGGCCAGCAGCGCCGCCCGGCGCCCCAACGCCCCGGATGAATCCGAGCTGATCGTCGTTGCAGAGACGTCGGGGGCGGCGCTCATCCACCAGGGGAGAGTTCGTAATGTTGACGGGCCGGCCGTCCACCAGGTAAGCGGTCGTGAAGATGTCCCGCCCTCCGGCGCGGTTGCTCGAGAACGCGATGTGCAGGGGTGACAGCCACCCAATCATGAGAGCCGCTAGGCGACGCGCCGGCAAGCCCGCTCCAGCCGCTCCAGCCCGTCGGCTATTTCAGCCTCGCTCATCAGCATCTGCGGCGCCAGGCGAATCACGTGGCCGTACATCCCGCCGGTGCCGATGAGCAGCCCCTCCTCCTTTGCCGCCTCGAGCACCGCCGCGGCCTTCTTGGGGCTCGGCTCCTTGGTGTCCCGGCTCTCGACCAGCTCCATCGCCTGCATCATGCCCATGCCCCGTACCTCGCCGATCCACTCGTACCTGCCGAACAGTCTGTCGAGACCGGCCCGGAGCTGGCGGCCTCGCTCGGCGCTTCGGGCCGGGACGTTCTCGCGCTCCATCACGTCGAGGGTGGCGTCCATCGCCACCATGGAAATGGGATTGCCCCCAAAGGTGGAGATGGTCTTGCCCTTCCACGCTGCGGCGATCTCGTCGGTGGTAATCGTCGCGCCGACGGGCAATCCGCTCGCCACCGCCTTCGCCATGACCATGATGTCGGGCTCGACACCCCAGTGCTCGATGCCGAACCACCTGTCACCGGTCCGGCCGAAGCCGGCCTGCACCTCGTCCGAGATGAACAGCCCGCCGTACTTCCGGATGATCCCGGCCACCAGCTTGAAATAGCCCGGGGGCGGCACCACGTAGCCGCCAACCCCCTGAATGGTTTCCGCGAAAAATGCCGCCGGCTTGCCGCTGGTGGTGGTGAGAATCGCTTCCTCGACGTCCTTCGCGTATCGCTCGGCGCACTGGTCGTGGGGCGGGCCGAAGGCGCAACGGTAGCAATAGGGGGACAGCGCGTGCTTGACCCAGGGAACCGACGCGCCGAGCGGGTTCCACCCGCTCACGGCGGTCATGTTGGTGGCGAGCACGGAGCGGCCGGAGTAGCCGTAGCGCAGACAGACGATTTCGTCGCGGCCGGTGTACATCCGCGCCAGCATGATCGCCGTCTCCACCGCCTCGGTCCCGCTGTTGGTGAAGAAGGTCTTCCGGAGCCCGCCCGGCGCCAATCCGGCGAGACGCCGCGCCGCACTTACCTGGGGCTCGGTGAGGTAGAGCGTCGAGGTGTGCCCCAGGCGACCCACTTGCTCGCGCACCCGTTCGACCACCTCGGGGTGACAATGCCCGATTCCCGTCGTGAGGATGCCGCAAAAAAAGTCGAGATACTCGCGGCCGTCCGCGCCGGTGACCGTGGAGCCGCTGCCTTCGACCATGACCAGCGGGTCCTTGTAGTACGGCGGGGCCGCAGGGATGATGAAGTCCTTCCAGCCGGCCTTGACGGCGCTTGCCGGGGAGGTCGTGCTCATGGTCATGGATGTTCTCCGGAGCGTTGGGGCGGAACCGCAGCCTTTAGACTATCGCCGCATCGCCCGCAGGGCCAGCAGGAGGGCCGGTCAGGATCCCCGCACCATCTGGTGGCCGGCCCAGACTGCCGCGAGCCCGAGCATCACCTGAAGGCCGACGTTGGCCAATCCCGCCGTCCAGGCATGCTCGCGGCCCAGGAAATAGGTCTCAAAGGCGAACGCCGAGAAGGTGGTGAACCCGCCGAGCAGGCCGGTCATCAGGAACAACCTGGTCGAAGGGCTGAAAAGGTTCCTTTGCTCGGCCAGCCCCGCGACTACTCCGATGGCCAGACAACCGAGGACGTTCACGACCAGCGTGCCATACGGGAATCGCGCGGCGTGAACGCCCTGGGTGACCAGGCGGGTCAGATAGTAGCGCGCCACCGAGCCGAGAAACCCGCCAGCGCCAACGAGGAGGAGGTTGCGCATCGCTGCCGCCCCTGCTAGCGCAATCCGAAGAGCCGGACGACGGCTCGGCGCCCGCGAAACGTCCTGGCATCATACCAGAACTCCACCCGGTTGATGACCCGTTCGGTCCCGCTGAGATCGATCGCCCGGGACTCGCCACCCGCAGGGATGGTGTTGCGAAGGTCGACTTCCTGCTTGGTGCCGTTGCCGTAGTGGACTACCACACGATGGAAATCCACCGCCGCCCGCTGGACGGCAAGCTTGATGCTCCTGAAGTCGCCGCGGGCCGCCGTCACGGCGATCACGTCGTGATCCGCCCGATCGGTTACGGCGCGCTGGCCGAGCAGCACCCACTCACGTACCGGGCCCGCCGCCACTCGGCGAATGGCCGGGGCCGTCGATGCGGGGCCGTGCGCGAGTGTGATACACATCACCAGATCGAGTCGCATGGAACGTCCTCCTCCGCTGGAGTGGACAGCAATAGACGAGAAACCCCGCCGGTGTTAACTGCCCTGACTCACGAAAGCGGTACTCACCACTTCGATATGACCACCCGTTTGTCAGTATAGAACTCGATCGCGTCCTTCCCCTGCGCTTTGAGGTCGCCGTAGAACGATCCGCGGGACCCGCCGAAGGGGAAGAACGCCATCGGGGCCACGACGCCGATGTTCACGCCGATCATGCTGATACCGGCCCGATAGCGGAACTCGCGCGCCGCGGCGCCGCTCCGCGTGAAGAGTGAAATCGCGTTGCCGTATGGGTTCCGGTGGACCAGGGCGATGGCCTCGTCGAGTGAGCCGGCCCGCATGAGCCCGGCGACGGGCCCGAAAATCTCCTCCCGGCCGAGTGACATCTCCGGCGTCACGTTCTCGAAGACCGTGGGACCAAACCAGTGCCCGGCGGGATGCCTGGCGACCGAGGCGCCGCGCCCATCCAGCAGCAGCCTGGCGCCTTCGCGCTCGCCCGCGGCGACATAGCCCGCCACCCGGTCGCGATGCCCGGCGGAGATCACCGGCCCCATCGTGACGGCGGGATCGAGGCCATTGCCGAGCTTGAGCTCCGCCGCGCCTTCCACGATGGCATCGCGCATGGGGCCGTAGGCCTCGCCCACGCCCACCACGACGCTGCCCGCGAGGCAGCGCTGCCCCGCCGCCCCGTACGCCGACGAAACCACCGCCTTGGCGGCCGCGTCCATATCGGCGTCGGGCAGCACGATCATGTGGTTCTTGGCGCCGCCCAGCGCCTGGACCCGCTTGCCCGCCGCCGCTGCCATGGAATACAAGCTCCTGGCCACCGCGCTCGAGCCCACGAATGACACGCCCTGGATGTCCGGATGCACGAGCAATGCTTCGACCGCCCGGCGGTCGCCATGGACGACGTTGAGCACGCCCGCGGGCAGCCCCGCGAGCGCGGCCAGTTCCACGACCCGCTGGTGCGTGAGCGGATCCCGTTCGCTCGGCTTGAGCACTGCCGTGTTTCCGGTGGCGATGGCGAAGGGCCAGAACCAGAGGGGAATCATCACGGGAAAATTGTAGGGCGTCACCACCGCGAAGGCGCCGAGGGGCTGGCGGATGGTTTCACAATCGACACCGGCGGCGATGTTCTCCAGCGTCTCCCCCATCATGAGCGTGGGGATGGCGCAGGCGTGCACCACGCTCTCGATTCCGCGCTTGATCTCGCCAGCCGACTCCTCCCTGGTCTTCCCGTGCTCTCGGGTCATCAGCTCGGCGAGCTCGGCCTCGTGTTGCTCGAGCAGGGTCTTGAACCGGAAAAGCACGGCGATCCGTTCCACCACCGGCACCGCGCGCCAGCGGGGAAACGCCCGCACCGCCGCGGCAACCGCACCCGCGACATCTTCCCGGGAGGATAACGGAACCCGGCCCCAGCGCCTCGCCAGTGGCGGGGTCGACGAGTGGCAGCGAGTCGGCGCTCGACGCGCGGGTCCAGGCGCCATCGATGTAGTTGGGAATGGGCACGGTGAGAAGCTAGCGCGCGCGGCGGCGTTCGTCGACGCCCGAGAGTGATAGGTTTGACGGCCCCTCAACCCGGAACCCCATGGCCCTTCTGGGCATGCAGGATGTCACTATCGCCTTCGGAGGCCCGCCGGTCCTCGACCGGGCCGGCTTTTCCATGGAACGGGGCGAGCGGGTCTGCCTTCTGGGGCGGAACGGCGCCGGCAAGAGCACAGTCATGAAACTGCTGGACGGCACGATCGCACCCGATAGCGGGGAGATCGTGCGCCAGACCGGGATCTCCATGGCCCGGCTCGAACAGCAGGTCCCCCAGGACGTCGCGGGGTCCACCTACGACGTCGTGGCCGCCGGATTGGGGCCGGCCGGCCGGCTCCTCGCCCGGTACCACCTGGCCAGCCATGACGTCGCCACCCACGCCAGCGACGCCGCGCTGCGCGAGCTCGACCGGCTGCACCATGCCCTCGACGCCGCCGATGGGTGGCAGATGCAATCCCGGGTGGAGACTGTGCTCTCCCACCTCGGCCTCGACGCTGACGCGCCGTTTTCCCTCGCGTCCGGCGGACGGAAGCGGCAAATCCTCCTGGCGCGGGCCCTGGTCCGCCAGCCCGACGTGCTGCTCCTGGACGAGCCCACCAACCACCTCGACCTCGACGCTGTCGAGTGGATGGAAGAATTCCTGATCGACCGCGCAACAACCCTTCTCTTCGTGACCCACGATCGCGCCTTTTTGCGCCGGGTGGCGACACGGATCGTGGAGCTCGACCGGGGCCGCCTGGGTGACTGGGGTCCCACCTACGATACCTACCTGGTCCGGAAGGAAGCGGCGCTCCTCGCGGAAGGGCGCGAGTGGGCCGAGTTCGACAAGAAACTCGCCCGAGAGGAGATCTGGATCCGGACCGGCATCAAGGCCCGCCGCACCCGGAACGAAGGGCGGGTCCGCGCGCTCGAGACGCTCCGGCAGCAGCGCGGGGCGCGCCGGGAGCGAACCGGTACCGTCCGGCTCAAGGCCGAAGAGGCGGAGCGCTCGGGCAAGCTGGTAGCCAAGGCACAGGGGGTTGGGTTTTCCCATGGAGACCGCGTTCTCGCGCGGAACTTCACCACGACCATCATGCGGGGTGACCGGGTCGGACTCATCGGGCCGAACGGCTCCGGCAAGACAACGCTGCTGCGCCTGCTGATCGGCGAGCTCTTGCCCGATACCGGGACGATCAGCTTCGGCACCGCTCTCGAAATCGCGTACTTCGATCAGCTCCGCGAGCAGCTCGACCCGGAACGCACCGTTTTCGACAGCGTCGCCGATGGGGCCGACTTCATCGAGATCGGCGGTGTCCGCAAGCACGTGCTGGGCTACCTGCAGGAGTTTCTCTTCCCGCCGGACCGGGCCCGCACCCCCGTCAAGGCGCTCTCGGGGGGCGAGCGGAACCGGCTGCTCCTCGCACGACTTTTCACTCGATCGTTCAACCTCCTCGTGCTCGACGAGCCGACCAACGACCTCGATATCGAGACACTCGACTTGCTGGAGGAGCTCCTGCTGGGATTTTCCGGGACCCTCCTGATCGTGAGTCACGACCGGACCTTTCTCGACAACGTGGTAACCAGCACCCTCGTCCTGGAGGGCGGCGGCGCCATCGGCGAATATGTCGGCGGATATACCGATTGGGTGCGTCAGCGGCGGCCCGTCGCCGCGGCGAACGCCAGGCCCCCGGCCAAAGCGCCGCGTGCACCCGACCCACGGGCCGGGCGGACGACGAAGAAGCGCAGGTTGACGGGGAAGGAGGCCGGCGAGCTCGCGGTGCTGCCGGAGCGGATCGACGTGCTGGAGCAGGAACGGGAACGGATCTATGTGTCACTCGCGGACCCGGCGCTGCTCCGCGATGGGGAGGCCGCCGCCGCCGCGAAGGCCCGGCTCGCGGCGCTCACGTCCGAGCTCGCGGCGCTGACCAGGCGCTGGGAGGAGCTCCAAACCATCGCTGCCGGAGGGTAGCCCGCGCGGACCTCGTGGCCGCTCGGGACTGGCCAGCACGGCCAGCGCCGCAGGGTCGGGGGCTACATTTAGTGCAATGTTCCTCGGCAAACCCTGGGTCGACCGCACCATCGCCCTTCTCGCCGCGCTTCCCTTCGGGTACGTACTCTGGATCGACATCCGTGCGGGGCACCTGACCATCCCCCGCTTCGCCATCATCTTCCAACTGTCTCTGCTCATTGTCACCCTGCTGATTCGGATGCCTCCGGTCCGGGTGACAGCCAATCCCCTCTTCTGGCTCGTCGCGTTCGTCGCCAGTTACTACGGCTTCCTGACCACCAGCTTCGCGGGGAGTGGGCGCGCCCTGGTGCCCGCCCTGATGACCGACAGCCTGTCGCTCGTGAGCGTGCTCGCGGACGTCTACGCCCGTCTCAGCCTGGGTCGCAACATCGGGTTCGTGCCGGCCCAGCGACGGCTGGTCCTCACCGGCCCGTACCGATTCGTTCGGCATCCCATCTACTCGGCGTTGTTCCTCGCCGAGGCGTGTGTCATCCTCGAGAGTTTCTCGTGGCTCAATCTTGCCTTGAGCGTCGTGTTTCTGGGGTTGTTCGTGATCAAGGCGCTGATGGAGGAGAGCTTCCTGCGGGTCGATCCGGCCTACGAACGATATATGCGGGAGGTTCGCTATCGGTGGATTCCCGGCATCCTCTAGTGCCCGGAACGACGACGGTCGCCCGAATCGGACGACCGTGCGGCGCATATGGCTAGGGAGGGAATTGAACCCCCGACACGCGGATTTTCAGTCCGCTGCTCTACCAACTGAGCTACCTAGCCCGAAGCGCCGAGAATATAACCGGCGAGCACCCTAACCTCAAGCAAATCATGCGCTTCCTCTCAAGCGCCCGGGCTATATCGTGGGGATTTTGGGTTTCTTGAAGATGCCCTGGATTTTCTTGTTCGCCTCGTTCTTGGCGGCGTCCACCGCGGCATTCTTGACGGCATCGGCCAGCCCCTTCAGCGCCTGATTGGACGCATCCGCGATCATCTTGCCAACATCCATGTTCTTGAGGGTGTCGCAGGCCTTCTGCATCGAGGCCTGCTGCTCCGGCGTGAGCTTGCCCGGCTCGCCCGAATTCCCGGCCTTGGCCTGCGCCGCCTCGATGTCCGCCTTGGCCTTGGCGAGCGAATCAGCCAGCTGCTGGCTGGCCAGGTAGGTGACGAACCCGATCGCGGTGGAATCTCCCTTCGCGAGATGCGGGTCCGGCGTGAACACCACGCCCGCGGGCACCGCGAACGCGTCGCCCGGAACCGCGCCGAGCTTCACCTCGGTGGCCGTCTCTTCGTAGTTGAGGCAGACGATGGAGGCCTTGGTGTGGAGCATGATGGGGGCCTTGGTCATGGTACAGACCTCGAAGCTCCCGAATTTCTTCTCCTCGCACTCCTGCCCCGCGTAGATCCTGGTGCCGATCTTCTCGCCGCTGTTGAGCCCGGACAGGCCGAAAGCCTTCGACAGCACCGTGGCCATGTCCTGCATGTTCTGATGCAGTCGCTTCCGGGAGGTGCCGTCCAGGTCCTCATAGGCCTTGGCCATGTACATCGCCAGGTTCGGCGCGACGAGACCCTTCTTCTTGGTGAGATCGGCGGTGTAGATCGAGTCCGGCGTGGTGAGCGTCCAGGTGTCGGAGGAAGAGGTCTTCCCCATCATCTTGGTCGTGCTGGTCGCGCGGCGCGCCGTTCGCTCGCCATCGAACGCAAGCGTCGACGTACCGCTCATGTCTCCCGACATCGTATAGGCGATCTGGGCGTTCTTGATGCCGGCCTTCCGGGCCTTGAACGGGTTCGGCTGCGCGGCGGCGGGCAGGGCGGCGGCGGCGAGGACCGCCACCAGGAAGAAGCGACGCATTGGAGTGGACCTTGGGAGGGGGAGTCAGCGGCAAAATATATCCTGTCGCGTGCCGCAGGCCAGCCTGCCGGTTTCCGATCCAGAGGGAGCATACTAGCCGAGACGGACTGATTCCCGCATCTTTTCGACATGGCCCATCCCTCCTATCCCAACCTCACCGTCCTCGAACACCCCCTGATTCAGCACAAGCTGTCCATCCTTCGCGACAAGTCCACCCCGGTCAAGGACTTCAAGCAATTGGTCAGCGAGATTGCGATGCTCATGACCTATGAGGTCACCCGCGATCTCGATACCGAAGAGGTACTGATCGAGACCCCCTTGGAAAAGATGAAGGCCAGAAGGGTGGCGGGCAAAAAGCTGAGCCTGGTGCCGATTCTCCGGGCCGGACTCGGCATGGTGGAGGGCATCACCCAGCTCGTCCCCTCCGCCCGGGTCGGCCACATAGGGCTTTATCGCGATCACGAGACCCTCCTGCCGGTCAGTTACTACTACAAGGTCCCCGCCGCGGAAGCCGATCGGGACTTCTTTGTGCTCGATCCCATGCTCGCGACCGGCGGCTCCGCCGTGGCGGCGGTGAGCAAACTCAAAGCGGCCGGCGTCAACCGGCTCCGGTTTCTCTGCCTGGTGGCGGCGCCCGAGGGCGTGAAGGCGATGTTGGCCGCCCATCCCACAGTACCGGTGTTCGCGGCGGCGCTCGACCGTGAGCTCAACCACCACGGCTATATCCTGCCGGGGCTGGGGGATGCGGGAGACAGGATCTTCGGAACACGGTGACCAGCATCCGTAACCAGTGACCCGGTCACCAGTCACTTCCCCAAGGAATCCAACGCATGGCAGGAGCCAAGATCACGTTCTGGGGCGCCGCGGGTCAGGTCACCGGCTCGATGCATCTGATCGAAGCCGCCGGGGCCCGGGTGCTGCTGGACGCGGGCCTCTTTCAGGGTCATCGCGCCGAAGCCGCGGCGCTCAACGCCAATCTCCCCTTCGATCCCCGCCGGATCGATGCCATCGTGGTGAGCCACGCCCACATCGATCATATCGGGCGACTTCCGCTGCTGGTCCGGAACGGCTACCACGGGCCAATCTACGCCACACCAGCCACCCGGGACCTCTGCGCCGTCATGCTCCCCGACGCCGCAAAAATCCAGGAGAAGGACGCGGAGTTTCTGGCGCGGCGGGGCAAGAAGGGCCCCGAAAGCGAGCCGCTGTATACCCTGGGAGATGCCATTGCGGTGCAGGATCTGATCCAGGCCCTGCCGTACAAGCGGATCCACTATCTGCGGAAAAACCTGGCCTTCGAGTACACCGACGCCGGCCACATCCTGGGCTCGGCCTCGGTCGACCTCCGGCTGACCGAAGGCGTCAATCACCGGTTGGTCTTTTCCGGCGACATCGGGCGCTTCGGTCAGCCGATCATTCGGGATCCCGATCCGCCGACCGGACCCGTCGACACCCTGATCGTCGAATCCACGTACGGCGATCGTGATCACGAACCGGTGCTCGACTCCGCGTTGCGTCTGGCCGACATCGTCCGGCGGGTGGCCGGACGCGGAGGAAGGGTCATGATCCCCGCCTTCGCGCTTGGCCGGGTTCAGGAAATGGTCTACGCGCTGCACGAGCTCTATCGTGCCGGCAAGATTCCCGCGATCAACATGTATGTGGACAGTCCGCTCGCGGTGGAGGCGACCACGGTCTTCCGGATGCATCCCGAGGTCTTCGATCGCCGGGAGCAGATGCTCGAGAACTCGGACACGATCCTGGATTTCTCGCTGCTCCAGTACGTTCGCGCCGTCGCAGATTCCAAGCGCCTCAATACGCTGCTCGGCCCGATGATCATCATCGCAGCGTCCGGCATGGCGGAAGCCGGGCGCATCCTGCACCATCTCGCGAACGGCATCGCCGATCCGAAGAACTGCGTGCTCTTCGTGGGGTTCCAGGCGGAGAATACCCTGGGTCGCAGAATCCTCGATGGCGCCCGCCAGGTCCGGATCTTCGGCGAGATGCATGATGTGCGCGCCGAAGTAGAGAGTATTGGTGGCTACTCCGCTCACGCAGACCGAAAAGAACTCCGAGCCTGGATCAGGATGCTGGGCGGCCCCATCCGCCGGGCCTTCGTCGTGCATGGTGAGTCCGGGCCCGCCGCGGCGATGGCCCAGATTCTCAAGGAAGAAGGGGTGGGGGAGGTCGTCATACCTCAACTGGGTCAGTCGTTCGAGCTGTGAAGCGCGCCCTCCGCTGGGCCGGCTGGCTTCTGGCCACCGCTCTGGTGAGCTACGGTCTCCTTTTTGGATGGGTCTGGCGGGTGAGCCGGCTCGATCAGCGCAACCCGGCCGATGCCATCGTGGTGCTTGGCGCCGCGCAGTACAATGGCCGCCCGTCGCCGGTGCTGAAGGCCCGACTCGATCATGCGATCGCGCTCTACCGCCAGGGCCTTGCCTCCGTCGTGGTGGTGACGGGCGGCATTGGTACCGGCGACCGGATGAGCGAGGCGTCGGTGGGGCACCGCTACCTCCGCTCCCAGCTGTTGCCCGATTCCGTCATCATCGTGCGGCCGGACGGGCGCACCACCGAAGAGTCGATCCATTCGGTGGCGGAGTGGATGCACGAGCGCGAACTCTTCCGAGTGCTGCTGGTGAGCGATCCCTTCCACATGGCGCGACTATGCCTGGAGGCCCGGCATGCCGGCCTCGACGCGGAATCCTCTCCAACTCGCGCCAGCCCCATTGTCCCCGGCAGCCGCACCGAAGCCGGGTATCTTGCCCTCGAGGCCCTCAAGTTCCCCGTCGCCGCGGTCCGCACGGTGGTGGGTCACCGGGCCCGGGAGTCCTCACCTAGCGAACCATGACATACCGTAGGGGTGTTTACTACTACTATCGATTGGATCGATGACTCTCCTCGACTCGAAACGACTCTATCGGGGCCGGGTGATCAACGTAGATCACGACACGGTGGGCTTTCCCGATGGATCCACCGGAGTGCTTGAGATGATCCGGCATCCAGGCGCGGCTGCCGTCGTGCCCTTCCTGGACGATCCGGCCAGCCCCGATCCGCGGGTCCTCCTGATCCACCAGTTCCGGCATGCTGCCGACGGGGTGCTCTGGGAAATCCCCGCCGGAACGCTGGAGCCGGGTGAGCCGCCGGAGGCCTGTGCCCGGCGGGAGCTGTCAGAAGAGGCGGGGATGGAGGCGGGCAAGCTGGGGCGTTTGACTACCATCTTCACCACCCCGGGATTCACCGACGAGCGCATCCACCTCTACCTCGCGACCGCCCTGTCTCCCGTGGCCCTGGCCCGGGACGAGGACGAGTTCATCACGGTCCACGAGAAGCGCTGGAGCGAGGTCGGGAAGATGATCAAGAGCGGGAAGATCAAGGATGGGAAGAGTCTGTGTGCGTTGCTGTACGTCAACAGTTTTGTCCGGGCGTAACGCGGTCCCGTCGGCTTCCGCTAAATTCCCTCCATGCCCAAACTCCTCTTCGACGCCTTCTCCAGGCAAATCAGGAGCGGGGACATCCCTTCCGCGATGTACCTGTACGGCGACGAGGACGTGCTCAAGGACGAGGCGGTGCGAGCCATCCTCGACACCGTGGTGAATCCCGGCCTACGGGATTTCAACTACGACATTCGGAGCGCCTCCCAGCTCGACCCGGACCACGTCGAGGCACTCTGTACCACCCTGCCGATGATGGCGGATCGTCGATTGGTGGTGATCCGTGACGTGGAAACCTGGAACAAGCGGGCGAGGGCCAAAGCGGCCGTGCTCCATTACCTCACCAGACCCGCCGCCGAGACCGTACTCATTCTGGTGCAGGGCGCGTCGCGGAAGGAGGACGCTCGGAGCGAGGCCGACGCCGACCTCGCTCGCCTGACCTGCACGGTGGAGGTTGGACGATGCCCTCCGAAGATGGCTGAGAAGTGGGTGCTCAAGCGGGCGGAAGAGCGCGGAGTTCAGCTCGAGGCCGCTGCGGCATCCCACTTGGTGAAGGCGGTGGATGCCGACTTGGGCGCCGCGCGAAGCGAATTGGACAAGCTCGCCGGTCTGGGTGGGGGCGCTCCGGTGACGCTGGCGCAGCTCACAGCGCTGCTCGGCATTCGTCACGGAGAAACCCAGGCGGATTGGTGTGACGCGGTTCTGAATGACAATCCGGCACGAGCCACCAGCATCCTTCCTCCGTTGCTGGACCAGTCCGGCGTGTCGGGGGTGGGACTCCTCATGCAGCTTGGCACCCACCTGGTCGGGCTTGGGGTGGCGCGGGCCCAATACGATCGCGGCCAGCGCGGTGCCGGGCTCGAGCGCGCGGTGTTCGCAGCGATCATGCGGGCTCGGCCCGCTCGGCTCGACTATCGCGAAGTGGCCGGCACGTGGAGCCGCCTCGCTCACGCGTGGCCGCTCCGCCGGGTGGACGCGGCCCTCACCGCGGCCCGCCGGGCCGACCAGCGCCTCAAAGGCACCACGCTGGCGGATGAGCGCGGCGTGCTGGTCGATTTGATCATGCAACTGGCGCATCGAGCGCGGGAGGCGGCGTGACTGAGAGGCTAAGAGGCTACGAGGCTCCGAGGCCAAGAGACCCGCGTGCGAGGCTGTCACTTAGCCTCCTAACCCCTTTGCCTCTTTGCCTCGCTCTCCTAGCTTTCGCTCCCGCGCCGGTCTCCGCGCAGGACGATCCTCGCCTCGTCGCCGCCGTGCGTCTCTCCCAGGATGGGCTCTCCGACTCGGCGCGCGCTGTCGCGGGCCGGATTCTCGCGGCTACCCTCCCGACCGATTCGCTGTATCCGGAAGCGCTCTACGCCATGGGACGGCTGGCGGCCACCGAGCAGGACCGCCGCCTCTACCTGCGGCGGGTTGCGGTGGACTACACCCAGTCGGCGTGGGCCGACGACGCCCTCCTGCAGCTCGCTCAGCTCGACTACTCCTCCGGGAATGCCGCCGCCGCGGTGCGTCAGCTCGACCAGCTCCTTCGCGACTATCCGGGTAGCCCGCTTACCGCGCAGGCCGCCTTCTGGGGCGCCCGCGCCGCCGGCGACCGACGAGAGTCGGTCCTGGCGTGCCGCATGGCGGACATCGGCCTGGCCGTGGTGGGGGACGATATCGAACTCAGGAATCAGCTCGATTTTCAACGGCAGCGCTGCCAGGGACTCGGCGCCATGGCGGCCGAGAGTGCCCGCGTCGCGTTGGTCGATTCAGTCGAGCGCGCCCGGGCCGACTCGGTGGCTCGAGCCCTGGCGGACTCCACCGAACGCGCCAGGCGCTCCACCCGCCCGCCGGTCCGTCCGTCGGCCCGGCGGTCTGGTTTCTACGTCCAGATGTCCGCCGTGAAGACCCAGGCCGCGGCCGACGCCGGCGCTGCCAGGGTCCGGCGCGCGGGTCACACCCCGGTGATCATGCGGGAGGGCGGCTTTCTCAAGGTCAGGGCCGGCGCCTTCTCCACCAGGGAGGCAGCCGCCGTCGCCGCGACCGAGCTCGCACAGAAGCTCGGAGGGCGTCCGTTCGTGGTCAGGGTGCCGTGAGCGTTACCCTCTCCGAGAACACCCCGCTGCTGGTGCAATACCGGGAGATCAAGTCGCGCCACCGCGACTCGATCCTCTTTTTTCGCATGGGTGATTTCTACGAGATGTTCTTCGAGGACGCCGAGGTCGCTTCCCGGGTACTGGACATCACGCTCACGTCACGTGGGGACGGCGTGCCGCTCGCGGGCGTCCCGGTCCGGGCGGCGGCGGAATATCTCCGCCAGTTCGTGAGCCAGGGCTATCGCGTCGCGATTTGCGAGCAGGTCGAGGATCCGAAGAAAGCCAAGGGGATCGTCCGCCGGGAGGTGGTCGAGACGGTCACTCCCGGTGCGCTGCTGGAGGAGGGCTGGGTTGCGGGAGGGCGGAATAACTGGATCGTCGCGGTAGCCATGAGTCGGACGGACGGACCGACGGACAGACCGACCGGCAAAGATCAGCCCTCACTGTCCGCCCCGTCCGTCGGCCTCGCTGCGATCGATCTTACAACCGGTGAGTTCCTGCTCGAATCGGGATCCGCCGCAGGGCTCGCCGAAGCGCTGGGCAGGTTTTCTCCCGCGGAGCTGGTGCTGCCGGCCGGGGTGTCGGTTCCGGTCGAGCCGGAGGTGATGCGTACCGTACGGGAAGCCTGGGAATTCGATCCGGCGCTCGCCCGGGAGGAGATCGCGCGCCGCTTCAAGATCGCCTCCCTCGACGGGCTGGGCCTTGGCGAGGACGACGCATCCGCCATCGGCGCCGCCGGCGCCCTGCTCCGCTATCTGGCCGATCTCAAGCCGGGGGGCCTGCCCCACCTCGCCCGCCCGGCCGTCCGGCGATCCGACCGGCTCCTCTGGGTGGACGAGATGACCCGGCGCAACCTCGAGCTGGTCGAGCCGCTCCGCGCCGGCGCCAAGGGCGTCACCCTGCTCGAGGTGATCGACCGCACGGTGACGCCGATGGGCGCGCGCCTGCTGCGCCGCTGGATTCTTTCGCCCCTCTCCGATGCCACCGAGATCACCGCCCGCCTCGATGCGGTGGACGCGGCGGTGACCGACGCGGTGCGCCGCGCCGCAGTCCGGCATGCGCTCGACGGGATTCGGGATCTGGAGCGGCTGGCGGGGCGGGCCGCCGCCGGCCGCGCCACCCCTCGTGAACTCGGCGCGTTGCGGGATTCGTTTCTTCGGCTGCCTGGGGTGAGGGAGGGGCTGCGTGGACTGGTCGGACAGGCGGGCTGCCTGTCCGACCTCCTGGCGGAGCTGGATCTCCTCGAAGACCTTGCCACCACACTGGCCACGGCCCTCACCGAGCGGCCCCCGGCAGTTCTGGGAGAAGGAGGTGTCATCCGGAACGGCCACGACGCGGCCCTGGACGAGAGCCGCTCGCTTCGGGAGGGCGGCAAACAGCATATCGCGGCCATCCAGCAGCGGGAGCGGGAACGGACCGGCATCACCTCGCTCAAGATCGGGTATAACAAGGTCTTCGGATACTACATCGAGATCACCCACGCCCAGGCTTCGAAGGTCCCCGCCGACTACGAGCGTCGCCAGACCCTGGCTACCGCCGAGCGGTATGTCACCCCCGAGCTCAAGGAGTACGAGGCCAGGGTCCTGGGCGCCGAGGAACGGGTCGCGGAGCGCGAGGCCGAGTTATTCGGCGCCCTGCGGAGCGGCGTGGGGGCGGCGATCGCCCGGATCCAGCAGACCGCTCGCGTGCTGGCCCACCTCGACGCCTTGTCCGCCCTCGCCGAAGTCGCCGTAGCCAATCGCTACGTCCGGCCGGTGGTGCACGACGGCTTCGAGATAAGCATGACCGCCTCCCGCCATCCCGTGATCGAGCGGATGATGCCCCGCGAAGCATTCATGCCCAACGACATCGCATTCGATCTCGCCGATCGGGTGCAGCTCGTCACCGGCCCCAATATGGCCGGCAAGAGCACCATCCTCCGGCAGATCGGCCAGTGCGTCATCCTGGCGCACATGGGCAGCTTCGTTCCCTGCGATCGGGCTTCGATCGGCGTAGTCGACCGGTTGTTCACCCGGGTCGGCGCTGCCGACAACCTGACTCGCGGACAATCCACCTTCATGGTCGAGATGAGCGAAACCAGCGCCATTCTGCACGGCGCCACCTCTCGCTCCCTGGTGCTCCTGGATGAGATCGGCCGGGGCACCTCGACCTACGATGGCGTGGCAATTGCCTGGGCGGTGACGGAATTTCTGCACGACCGGGTAGGCGCCAAGACCATGTTCGCGACCCACTACCATGAGCTGATGCAGCTTCCCGAGAAACTGGCCCACGCGCGCAATTTCAATGTGGCGGTCCGGGAAACCGGCGGAAAGGTCGTGTTCCTGCACCGGCTGGAGCCCGGCGGCACCGACCGGAGCTACGGCATTCACGTGGCCGAGCTGGCGGGGCTTCCCCGGGAGGTGGTGACCCGTGCCACCGCGGTCCTCAAGACCCTGGAGGGAGACCATCGCGTCGTCTCCGGCGGTCCGGTCCCCGATCCTGACCCCGGTCAACTCGCGTTGTTTGTGGATGCCGCGCCGAACCCCGCACTGATGGAGCTGCGTGCCCTCGACCTCGCATCGATGACGCCGCTCGAGGCACTGAATCGGCTCTCGGATCTGCAGAGAAAGGCGGGGGAGCGCTAGGGCGTCTGGGTGCGCTTCGGCTCCAGCTTGGCCGCCCACAGCCCGGTATTGAAATCGGTGAACAACACCCGTCCCTTCCATGGCATCGCGTTCATTACGAACGGCGCATTGGCGGTCCGACCCTCCGGATCATAGGGCTTGAACACCGCGATCTCCCGGCCCTGATCGTAGAGATTGCCCAGCAACTCCCCGGAAACATCCACCACCCGAACCCCGCCGTCGTAGTACGCCTGATAGAGGATATCGTCTTCCACGATGATATCGTGGCTGCCATAGTCCTCCAGCTGGTACCGGCCCACTTTCCTCGGGTTCATCGGATCGGTGAAGTCGACGATATGAGTGTACCCGCCCGAGGTCTGCGCCACGCCGCCGGCCCGGCCGAGCGAGTTCCTGTAGTTGGTGCCTTCCCACACCCGGCCAGCCCGGCTCATTTCCTCGTCGCCGATGAAGAGGTAGGTCTTGCCGGTGGAGGCCTGCACGTAGGGATAGATCTCGTGACCACTGTTGACCGGAAACACGTTGATCAGCTTCGGTTTCTCGATCGTCCCGCCGTACTTCCCGTTGCCGACGTCCACGATGACCGTCCCGACGCCGCCCTGCGCAGAATAGGCGATCCCGTCGCGCACCCACAGATCGTGGAGCCGGGCATTCGGGTGTCGGTATTCGCTCACGTACTTCGGCGCGTAGATGTCCCTGACGTCGATGATGACGTATTTGGCCCCACCTGACACCGCGAAGAGGTGATCGTCGGTGGCGAACATGTTGTGCACTCCACCGGTCAGCTCCCGGTCGAAGGTGGAGGCGACCTTCGGATGCGCCGGTGTTGCAAGGTCGAGAATCACGACGCCGTTGATCCGGTTCGACGCGCCCTCACGGGAGAGCGCCCCATATCGGCCGTCCGGCGACACCGTCACGTCGTTGATCGTCCGGGCATCCACCTTGATGGAATCGGTCTTGACGATGTTGTCCAGGTTGGTGATGTCATACACCAGGGCCCACCCGTCCCCACCCCAGGTTCCAACCAGGGCATAGTCCCGGCCGTCCTTCCCGGTCCAGGGCCAGAAGTCCGAGGTATTGGCGCTGGAGATGTTCCCGCGGCCTGTGATCGTGATCTGGCGCTTCGCGTCGCGCGGCGTGACCTCGAGAATCGTCCGCGCGTGGGCGGCACCCGACTGCGCCAGGACGGTGTAGCGCCCGGCGTGGTTCGCCGCGAACAGCTTCCCGTCGATGATTCCCGACGCCCCCGGGGCCACGATGGAATCGTCCGGGACGTAGGTAAAGCTCCAGGTGATCGGCGCATCCAGCACCGCGGACCCGTTGACCCGTCGCGCGGTGGCCGACAAATGAACCACCTCGCCGGTCTTGATGGTCTGCTCCTTGACCCCCATCTCGATCTGGGTCACCGGGTTCGTCGCCACCAGGTGGCGTTGCTCGGCCTTCACGTTCTCCGTATGCGCCGAGATGACCACGGCGCCGGCCTTGATGCCCGTCACATTGCCAAAACGATCGACCCGGGCCAGCGCCGGGTCGGAGCTCCGCCAGGTCACCCGGAGCCCCGGCCGCTCGGTGCCATTGGTGTGGAATCCCCGGGCCGAATGCGCCAGCGTCACGTCGGTATAGAGCCGGCCGGGCTCGGCCACGATCTCGATCCGGTCGAGCGGAGGGTAGCTGATCGTAACCGGTATGCTGAGCGTGAGGTTGGGGACTCCGGCGGGCCCCCCGCTCCAGGTCGCGATGCCGGTGTACGACCCCGCCTGGAATCCCCGGACGTATCCGTCGCCGAAAAAGACCGCCCGGCGCGGCCCACCCACCCGGATCGTCGCATTGGGGAGGACCCGACCCGCCGAGTCGTAGGCGGTCACCCGGAAGGGCAGCGAGTCGCCGACCTGAACGGTGATGGACGCCGGCTCGGCCACCAGACGGGCCACCGCCGGCTGAGGCGGCTGCTGGGCGGCGACCGAGGCACCGCCAAGCACCACCGAGAGCGCGGTCCAAGTGACGAGGCGCACGTCGCATATTACGTTCATGGCCGGGGCCGTCCTGGTGTATGGATTGTCTCGTAAACTTTCCCGCGTAGAGCCGGTCGCGCAAGTCGAGGCTCCATGAGTTCCATTGCACGAATGTCCGCTGCCGCCTTCCGCGGCCTGCTCCTGAGCATCCTGGTGCTGCCGGGAGGCCTTGCCGCCCGACAGGCGCCCTCCGCCGCACCAGCCAAGCCGGCCAGGAACTACTGGATTTACGTCGGCGCGGAATCGGCCGACCTGATCCACCGGATCCGGTTCGGCCCCGCGGGGGCGGCAGTCGAGAAGACGATTCCCATAGGCGAGCTGCCGGCCGAAATGGAGGGGCCGCACGGGCTGGTCATTTCCGCCGACGGCAAGTACCTGTATATGACGACCGGCCACGGCATGCCCGACGGCAAGTACTGGAAGTACGAGCTGGGCACCGATACCCTGATCGGGCCGGGTGTTTTCCTGGGGAACTTCCCCGCGTCGATCGATGTCACCCCGGACGGCCTCTACACCCTCTCCGCCAACTTCAATCTCCATGGAGACATGGTGCCCTCCTCCATGTCGGTGGTGTACACCCCGACCGGCACGGAGATCGCGCGAATCGTCACCTGCGTCATGCCGCACGGCAGCCGGATCGATCCGACCGGAAGCTTTCAGTATTCCGGCTGCATGATGGACGATCAATTGGTGGAGATCGATACCCGCTCGTTCAAGGTGTCCCGGCGATTCTCCCTCGCCAAAGGCAAAGAAGGGCCTCTTTCTGCGGACGACGGCGGTGCGATGGCGCATGGTGCCGGCCACAGCGCGACGCCAGGCGGGCCGCCGGTGGATCCGGCCGATGTGGGCTACACTCCCGGCACGCGGCACGCGATGGCGCCCAACAGCTGCTCGCCCACCTGGGCCCAGCCATCGGCCGACGGCAGAAAAGTGTTCGTGGCCTGCAACAAGGCCGATGAAGTTCTCGAAGTCGACCGGGCCGCCTGGTCGGTGACCCGCCGGATCAAGACCGGGCGGGGCCCTTACAATGTCGCCGTGACGCCGGACGGGGGGCTGCTCCTCGTCACCCTCAAGCAGGGGGGAATGTTCGAGATCTTCGAACTGTCCTCGGGCAGGAGCCTGGCGCAGATCAAGAACTCCGCGACGGTCGCGCACGGTATCGCGGTGAGCCCGGACTCGCGCTATGCGTTCGTCAGCAGCGAGGGTGTGGGCGCGGCGGCCGGCAAGGTGGACGTCTACGATTTGCGCGCGCTGGTCCGGGTCGGATCGGTTGACGTCGGGCAGCAGGCCGGCGGGATCGCGTTCTGGAAAATGGGTCCGGCCGCCCCCTGAAAAGGGTACCTTCCTTCATGCTTCCGGGACGGATTACCATCCTGGCACTGGCGGGCCTGACCCTGCTGCCCGCGTGCCGCCGAAAGTCCGACAGCACACTGACCCTGCCCGCCGGCGCCGGCCCGGGTGCCCCCAGACGGGACGAGCCTCCCGTGGCACTCGATCCGGAGACGCCGGTGCGGTATCCCCTGGCGTTGTACCAGCAGCGGATCAGTGGCACGGTGTTGCTCCGGCTTTTCGTGGACGAGAACGGCACGGTGACCCCCGAGTCGACCCGGGTCCAGGAATCGAGCGGCTACCCGGCGCTGGATTCGGCCGCCCTCGCCGCCGCGCCGAAGTTTCACTATGCACCCGCACTCCGGAACGGAACGCCGGTCGCCACGCTGTTCACCCAGCCGATCCACTTCCGTCATCCCGACCGGGGAGGCACCACGCCGTGAAGCCGCAGCACCAGGAACCCTACGAGTCGGTCCTCGACACGATCGGCTGGACCCCGCTGATCCGGCTTTCCCGCGTGGGTGCCGGCCTTGTCACCCCGGTGTACGGCAAGGCGGTATACGCCAACCCCGGCGGCTCGGTGAAGGACCGGATCGGCCTCGCCATCATCGAGGAAGCCGAGCAGAGCGGCCAGCTCAAGCCGGGTGGCACCGTGGTGGAAGGCACCAGCGGCAACACAGGCGTGGGGCTCGCGATCGCCGCGGCGATCAAGGGGTATCACTGCATCTTCACGCTGCCCGACAAGATGTCGCAGGAGAAGGTGCGGCTCCTCAGGGCCTACGGTGCGGAAGTCGTGATCACGCCCACCGCCGTGCCGCCCGACCATCCCGAGAACTATGTGATGAAGGCCAAGCAGATCGTGCACGACACCCCCGGCGCCATCCTGGCCAACCAGTTCTACAACCCGGAGAATCCGGTAGCCCACTATCGGACGACCGGTCCGGAGGTATGGGAGCAGACCGGAGGCAGGGTCACCCATTTCATTGCCGGGGTCGGCACTGGCGGAACCATCAGCGGCGCGGGCAGATACCTCAAGGAGCGGAACCCGGCCGTCAGGATCATCGCCGGCGATCCCCTGGGCTCTTTGTATAGCGGCTACCATCGCACCCGCACCCTGGGCGAGGGATCGCCCTACAAAGTGGAGGGCATCGGGGGCGACAAGGTGCCCACCACGGTGTGGTGGGAGGTCATCGACGAGTTCCGCCAGGTGTCCGATCGCGAAGCGATGCAGATGGCCCGGCGCCTGGCGCGTGAGGAGGGGGTGCTGGTCGGGGGCTCGACCGGGCTCAACCTGGTGATCGCGCTGGCCGTGGCGCGCGAGGTGAATGATCCAGCCGCCTGCATCGTCACCGTGTTGTGCGACACCGGGGAGCGCTACCTGTCGAAGGTTTTCGACGACGACTGGATGCAGGAGAATCAGCTCCTCGACGCCCCACGGACCACCGTGGAGCAGCTCCTCTCCCGGCGCCCGAAGGGCGCGCCACCTTTGGTGAGCGTCGCGCCCGCCGCTCAGGTTCGCCAGGCGCTCAACCTGATGAGCACCTGGAGCGTGAGCCAGATTCCGGTCGTGGACGGCAGCGAATGCGTGGGCGGGCTGACCGAGAGCCAGCTGATGACTCGGGCGCTGGCCCAGCCCAGCATGCTCGATCGTCCGGTGCGGGAAGTGATGGATGGTCCCTTCCCGGTGGTGGACGCCGCCTTTCCCACCGACCGCCTGGCGCCCATGCTCACGCGCGAAAACCCCGCCACGCTGGTGCGAAAAGAGGGAAAGTTGATCGGGATCGTGTCGAGGTATGATTTGCTCCAGCAGCTCATTGGCACTCGATGAGGCGAGGATTCAGGATTGAGGATTCATGTTTCAGGGTTCAGGGACCCCCCTCACCCCTCAATCCTGAATCCTGATCCCTATGCGCATCACCGTCCTTACCGGGGGGACCAGCAGCGAGCGCGACGTCGCCATCGCCTCCGCCGTCCAGATCGTCCGGGCCCTCCGGAGCCGGGGGCACCCCGTGGCCGTTGTCGATACCGCCCGTGGGTACATCCCCGAAGCCGATGAGCCCCGTCTGCTCTCCGGCTCGGTCGGCAAGGAGCCGCCCTCGCTGGCCGAGCTCGAGGCGCTCGAGCGGGGACTGCTCCTGTCGGGGCTCGCCAGCCTGCCGGTGATCCGGAACGCGGAGGTGATCTTCCTGGCCCTCCACGGCGGCCGGGGGGAAGATGGCACAGTTCAAGCGGTGCTCGACGTCATGGGGGTGCCCTATACCGGAAGCGGGTCCCTGGGATCCGGATTGGCGATGGACAAGGACATCGCGAAACGCCTCTTTCGCGCGGCCGACATTCTCACCGCCGATTGGCTCATGACTCCGGCCACCGCTGAGGAAGCGGGGCGTCGCCTGGGCTGGCCGCTGGTGGTGAAACCCTCCAAGCAGGGTTCCACCGTCGGCCTTACCGTGGTCAAAGACGCGCTCGACTACGACGCGGCGGTGGAGCTGGCGAGCCGGTACGACGACGAGATCATGGTGGAGGCCTTCATTCCCGGTCGCGAGCTGACCGTTGGCATTCTCGAGAATCGTGCCCTCGCGGTGGGGGAAATCATCCCGCAGCACGAGGTGTTCGATTATGAGTGCAAGTACACCCCGGGCATGTCAGAGGAGATCTTTCCGGCCGACTTGCCCGCGGCGGTGGCCGGGGAATGTTGCCGGCTCGCCCTCCGGGCCCACGAGGCGCTCAAGCTGGGGGGATACTCCCGGGTGGATTTTCGCTTGACACCGGGGGGCGAACTGGTCTGTTTAGAGGTGAACACACTGCCGGGAATGACCGCGACCAGCCTCATGCCGCAATCCGCGGCGGTGGCAGGAATCCCGTTCCCGGAATTGTGCGAGCGTATCTGTCTCGCAAGCAGGTCGACATGATCCATGATCGCGTGCAGTCCTATCTCGAGGAGCCCCGGCTCACCCCTTGGGTGGGCCGGATCATGGTGACTAACGCCGTGGTGCTCCTGCTGCTCGCCACCGTGCTCACGGCGCCGGCAATTGCCGACCTCCTGCAGTTCGCACCCGGCCGGTCCGCCGGTCGCCCCTGGACGTTTCTGGCCTATATGTTCGTCCATGGCGGGCTGTTGCACCTGGGCGGCAACATGCTCCTGCTCTTCGTCTTCGGACCTCCGGTCGAGCGGCGCATGGGCAGCCGGGCCTTCGTACTCTACTATCTTTACTGCGGGATGGGCGCCGCCGCGCTCACGGTGGGTCTCTCCTCGTTTCTCCCCATCCCGCCGATGATCGGCGCCTCCGGAGCGGTGTTCGGCGTGGCGCTGGCGTTCGCGTTCGCATGGCCCGACGTCGAGCTCGTCTTTGCGCCGCTTCCGCTCCGCATCTCGGCGCGCACACTGGTGGTGCTGCTTGCCCTGGCCGACCTGGCCCTCGCGGCCTGGGCCGATGGTGGCATGGCCCACGTCGGATACGTCGGCGGTATGGCGGCCGGATATCTCTTCTTCCGGATCCAGAGTCTCACGTCACGTCGCAGTCCGAAGGAGCCCAAAGCGGTCGCCCGCCGCACGGTCATGGCTCCGATTCCCGTCCGCCAGGGTACCCCCGCCGCCGAGGTCCGTCCTGCCATGGCCCGCCCCGAAGTACGCGAGGAATACTCCTCCGACGAAGTGGACCGGGTGCTCGACAAGATCAGCGCCTTCGGCATCCAGAGTCTGACGCCCGAGGAGCGACGCTTCCTCGACGAGGTTTCGAAGCGAAAGCGCAAAGACGGAGAGCGGTAACCCGAACTGGGGTCTTGTTTCACGCGGGACATTTTTTATCTTGTCCCGTGCTCATCAATCTCCTCCCCGATTTTCTCGACATTCTCGCCCAATCCGATCCAGAAGCGGCCTACCACCGCTTCCTCGATGCCCATCGCCCCCTGCTCGCCGCCTATTGGGGCAACTATGTCCTCGACCTGGACAGCCCCCATGCGCATGAGGTGATCGTCGGAGCGTTGCACGCAGACCGCAGCGACCTCCATGCCATGTTGAGTCAGGTCGACATCGCCAGAATGGCCGAAGAGGCGCTGCATCGCGCGGAGGATGTTCTGCAGGTCGATCGTGCCACCGATTGCGTGCTGATGGTCGGCATGGGCGCCGCGAACGCGGGAGAGCTCGTTGTGGGTGGCCGCGGCGTGGCGTTCGTCTGCGTGGAGCACTTCACCGGCCGGGTCAACGCCGAAACCCACGGCATGGGCCTCGCTCCCGAGCTGCTGCCACTGTGGGTGGCGCACGAAGTGGCCCACACGGTCCGGTACACCTCCCCCACCAGCGCGAGTGAGTTGCGACGCCTGATCGGTGAGTCGGGGGGGTATTACGACTACTGGATCACCGGAAGCCGGATTCCCCTTCGCGAGCTCCTCCTCAACGAAGGGTTGGCGGTCCACGCCTCCCAGGCGGTGGTTCCCGGGCTCGACGCCTCCGATTACTTCGGCTATCCCCGCCGCCAGTACCAGCGGATGCGCGAACTCGAGGCCTTCCTTCGCCGCGCGGTGCATCACGAGCTGGATCGTGCAGGCCTGGGCCTCCGGCTCAAATATCTGTCCGGGGGCATGAGCCCGAGCGCGCGACTCTCCACCGGCCGGGTCCTTCCGGAGCGGTGTGGTTACTATCTCGGCCATCGGATGGCGGAACCGCTGGTCAACGCCCGGGGAATTGCGCAGGCCCTCCGTGCCTCGGTCGCCGAGTTCCAGGCCGCTGAAGACGAAGCGACGGGCATTCGTACGGCGTAGGGTCGGTAAGGCGGTAGGCAACCACCCAGCCCGTTTGCCTCTTATATTTCCACATGCCCCACGAACCAGCAGTCACCGTCACGCTCAAACCCGCCGGCCCCATCATCATCGAGGGCCCGGTGAAGATCCTGAACAACGCCGGTGACGAGGTCATCCCGCCCCCGACGAAAATTCCCGGTCAGATCAGGCTGTGCGGTTGCGGGTTTACCAAGACCAGGCCGTTCTGCGACGGAAGCCACCAAAGATAGGGAATAGGAGTTGCTCGCTCCTATTTGCCGACGCAAAACCTCGCAAACACCCGCCCCAGCACCTCATCCGGGTGCACCAGTCCGATCAGCTCCTCCAATGCCGCGACCGCGCCCCGCAAGTGATGGGCGGCCAACACCGGGTCGCCGCCCTTCTCCAGCTCCGGTCGCGCCCGGCCCAGGCTGGCCGCCGCCTGCGTCACCGCGGCCCGATGCCGCTCCCGACTCAGCATCGGTTCGAGATCGGCGTAGCTGGCGCCCGCCTCCATCCCGAACAGCCGCGCGGCGACGGCCTCGCGAAGCCGGTCCAGCCCCTGCCCGGTCACCACCGACACTCCGATGCCGATGCCGTCGGTTTCCGCCTCCAGATCCGTCTTGGTTCGAACCAGCAACGCCGGGTGCTGGGCCAGAAGCGCCCGCTCCGGGGGTGACACCTCGCCGCCGGCTTCGACGCACAACAGCACCAGGTCTGCCGCCGCCACATAGCGTCGGCTCACCTCGATGCCCATCCGCTCGAGCCGCTCGTCAGCGTCGCGCAGGCCGGCGGTATCCGCGAGCTTGACCGGCCAGCCCAGGATATCGCTCGATGCTTCGATCGTGTCGCGTGTAGTGCCCGGGATTTCGGTCACCAGCGCCCGGCTGGTGCCCAACAGGGCGTTGAACAGCGACGACTTGCCCGCATTGGGCGCTCCCGCGAGCACCACCAGAGCGCCGTCGTGCAGGCGGAGTCCCGCTGGCGCGGTGGCGATGAGTCGGTCCACCGCCTCACGGGTACGATCCAGGGCTCCCAGTAAGCGGTCGCGAGGCACCGGGCCGTCGTCTTCCTCGGGAAAGTCGATGTCGTAGGACAGGAGGGCCAGCATTTCGAGCAGCTCTTCACGCAACGACTGGAGGCGGCGGGAAAGGGCTCCGTCAAGCTGATGCAGCGCCGCCCGTCCTTGCGCCGGTGCCGTGGCGTCGATCAGGTCTCCCACCGCCTCCGCCTGCAGCAGGTCGAGTTTGCCGTTGAGCACTGCGCGCCGGGTGAACTCACCCGGGCCGGCGGGGCGGGCTCCCGCCGCGGTGACCGCGGCGAGCACCTGAGCCGGGGCAAGAAGGCCCCCGTGGCAGGACAGCTCCACCAGGTCCTCGCCGGTGTAACTGTGCGGGGCTCGGAAGATCGTCACCAGGCCCTGATCGATCGGGGTCCCGTCGGCGGACATGAATGTGGCAAGATGGGCCACCCGTGGCGGGAGGCGGTCCAGGGCCGCTTCCCGAACGATTCTTTCGGCCACTTGGAGAGCCCCGCGTCCCGACACCCTGACCACTGCAATGGCCGAGCGGCCGGGAGGAGTGGCGAGGGCGGCGATGGGGTCGGAGAGCATGGCTGAACGGTGGCTGGACGCCGCGAACCGGTCAACCGGCCTGCACCGTTCGGGTCGCCCGGACCACCGGGACGGCCCAATCTCCGGGCGGGGTCACCGAACGCGGAGCGGCGCGGGTTCGGCAACGGGGGCTCGCTGGTCGACCAGCCATCCCCGGATTCCCGCCACAATCCCGGCGGCATACTCCGCGATGCCTCTGGGCGAACGGAGGTAGGCCTCGCGCGCCGGCATCGTCAGCCCCGTCCCTTCGACGAGGACGGCGGGAAACCAGGTCGCCCGCGTGACCGCGAGGTCAGCGTGGACGATTCCGGTGTCTTCCAGGTGCAACGCCGCCCCCACCGAGCCCTCCAATGACTTGGCGAGTCGCCTGGCCTGAGGCTGGAACCAGAACACCCGCGTACCGTCCACCGACCAGGGCGGGCGTCCGTCGCCCGGGGCGTTGGCGTGGATCGAGACGAACACCTGGGCCCCGGCCGCCTCGGCGCGTGCGATCCGTGCCTCGAGCGAGACCGGTCGCGCGTTTCCACGAGTGAGGAAAGGGTGTGCACCCAAGGCTCGCAGGCGCTGCGCAGCTTCGAGGGCGACGGCCAGAGTCACCGAATCCTCAGCCAGGCCCGTGGGCCCGACGGTTCCCCCCGGGGGATGTCCCGCATCGATGGCCACAATCAGCCCGGTCAGCCCGGCGGCGGCGGGGGGAACCGGACGGAGTTCCAGTCTTCCACGCCCCTGACTCCACGTCGTGCGCCAACCGAGCACGGGGGCCCTGAGTGTGACGTCGATGATCACGGAACCGTCCTTCGACTCACGAACCGTCACGCCGCGCACCAGGCCGTGGGACTCGGGCAGGGGCCGCGTCGCGCCGCTCATCGCCCCGAAAAGGGTCCACCGCAGATGCGTCCGCACGAGCTCCACCGTGGTCAGGAGCGGCTCAGCCACGGTGACGTCGAGGACGGATTGCGTCGCGGATTGGCTCAGACGCGGGTCGGTGACGACCGGAACCGATCGGCGTGGAGGTGCCTCCTCTGCCTCCGCCCGAGGAACCCATACGGCGACACCCTTCGCCAAATGCAATCGGAGCGCCTCGGACGTCTCCGCATCGGCCGGGAGCCGGATCCCCTGCGGCAGGGGTAGCGCCAATGTCCCGCCGGGGGTCCACCTCGAGTAAATCGGGCTCGCCTGTCGGGCCGGGTCGGTCGTGTCGCTGGGTGGGCGGCGCAGGCGGACCCACCGGGCGACCGGCCGGGGAAACGCGGGGGAATCCGGAGCCTGCCGACTCCGGGCGAGTGGGAGCGAGCGACGCAACACCGACCCGCCTTTGCGTGCCTCCAATTCGAGCATCGGAGGTTCACCGGGCGGTACCGGCAGAAAGGCTGCAAATCCGCCGTTTGGGGCGACACGAACCCGATGGCCGTTGATCCGAAGCTCCGCGCCACCGCTGCCCACGCTCCCCCATACCGAGATTGAGTCCATTATCGTCATGGGCATGGACGTGGGGTAACGAACGTCGAGAACGAGCGGACCGTCGGCAACGGGGATCGCATACTGGTCCGGGGCACAGCCGGCAACGACCAGGAGGGCAATGCGCCACGGGCAGCGGGGCATCAGGAGTGGGGCGCGGGCGAAACCCGCCTTCCTTCGGTGGAGCAGATTCGTGGCGGCCGGTGCCGTCGCGCTGGCGGTGATCATCGTCGTCGATCTCTCCTGGACCTGGCTTGGTCATAGGAAGGTGATCGCCTCGCTAGCCAATACCGCGCCAGCCGCCACGGCACACATGCTGCAGCGCGCGCGGGACGGGCATCCACCACGTCTCCAGCGCTGGGTTCCCCTCGATTCCCTGCCGATTTCCGTCGTCTGCGCAGTGGTCGCAGCGGAGAACGTCAGATTTTTCAGGCACGGCACGCTCGACTGGGCCAATCAGAAGGCGATGCTCTTCCGGATGGCGCGGGCCGACCTGTCCCGCGGCGGCAGCGGTATCAGCCAGCAGCTGGCCCGCAACCTGTTCCTCTCTCCGAACCGGACCCCGCGACGAAAGCTCCGCGAATACCTGCTGGCCTATCAGATCTCCCACGCGCTGTCGAAGCACCGACAGCTGGAACTCTACCTCAACCTCATCGAGGGGGGGGAGGGTGTCTGGGGAATCGCCGCGGCCAGCGAGCATCTGTTCGGCCGCCCGCTCGAACGGCTCACCCCGACCGAGATGATACTCCTCGCCAATGTGCTTCCCGCTCCTCGGCGGGGACTCGACTTCCCGCTCTCCGCATCGCGGCGGACGAAGTCTCAAACCGTGGCCGGTCTGCTATGGCGGGAGACCGTACTGAGCGACCTGACCTGGGGGGCGACGACGGCGCGCCTCAAGCGGATGGCCGATTTCGTGGACGCCGGGATGACGCCAAGAGAAGCCAGCGCCGCGGTGGCCGGGGAGATGGGCGCCGAGGCGGTGACCGAGCCTGAATGGTGGCAGCCGCCGCTCGCTCCGGGGCTCCACTGCGACCCGGATCGACGCATCATCTTCTGAGACTGACCCGGGGCCCCCGAGAGTCGATCAGCCCGGCTTCTTCTTCGGGGAGGCTGGAGCCGGCGCCGGCGGCACCTGGCGTCGGAGCCGCTCCCGCGAGAGCATCCACTGCTGCGGCAGGCTCGCGAAATTCATCACCGTGTAGTACAAATTGAGCCCCGACGCGAACTTGAGGAACAGAAACGTCATCATCCCCGGCATCATGTACAGCATCATCTTCATCTGGGGATTCGGCGGCATGCCGAGCATGCCGATCTTGCTCAGCGCGTACATCGACAGCCCCATCACCACCGGGATGATGTAGAGCGGGTCGGGCTGGGAGAGATCCGGGAGCCAGAGGAACGAGGCCCCACGCAGTTCAATGGTGTTCTGGAACACGAAGAAAAAGGCCAGCAGGATGGGCCACGGCAGGAGCATGGGCCAGCAGCCGCCGAACGGATTGACCTTGTGCTCCTTGTAGAGCTTGAACATCTCTTGCTGCAGCCGCTGCGGATCTCCTTTGTGCTTCTCTTGCAGCTCCTTGATCAGCGGCTGGACCGCCTGCATGGCCATCGTGGATCGCATGGCCTTCTGGTTGAGCGGCCACAGCAGTATCCGGATCAGGATGCCGAAGACGACGAGACCCATCCCGTATGCCAGTCCCAGGCTGTTGTGCATCCAGACCAGCAGCGACCGCGCCCCCAACGCCACCGGCCGGATGATGGTGCGGAAACCCGGCCACCCATATGGATTCACGTCGTCGAAGTCGTGTCCGATGGTCCGGAGCCGGGGGTACTCCAGTGGCCCGGCATACAGCTGGTAATGGAACGCTCCCCCAGACCGGACCGGAATGCCGACCGTGATCGCGGCAGCGGTCGTGGTTTTCCCCGCCGTGTCGGTCGCGAGAGCGATGGCCCCGCCGATCCCGCCGTTCCGGCCGGTGCTGCCGGTATCAGTGGCCAGGATGGCGGTCACGAAGTACTTCGACTTGACCGCGACCCATTCGAACGGGCCGTTGAATGCCATCGGCTGATGCAGCTTGAGCTTGCCGAACCGAGTGAGGTCCGCCTTGGAGCCTTTCACCACGACGCCCAGCTCGCGGGTGTGCTCCGTGCTGTCGGATTCGGTGTTGCGGAGGCCGGGGCCCATCCCCACCAGCAGCGCGCCGCCGTCGGGGCCGAGGCCTTCGACGGTGCCCGTGACGTCGATCAGATAGTCGTCGGGCTTGAAGGACTAGGTGAGCGATATCGCGTCTCCGCCCTGGCGGGCGGTGAGCCGGAGCGGGGTCGCTCCCTGGACGTTCAGGGACCGGGCCGAGGGCTCGAACTGCCAGTCACGAAGCCAGACCGTATCGCGGCCCGAGAGCAAACCCAACGTGAGCAGATCGCTCTGCGGGGTCAGGATCTGCGCGGGACGGCGATTCTCCTCCGGCCGCATCGACGGATACCGCAGGAGCGTCGCCTCGATCAGCCGACCGCCGCGAGTAGAGAGCGCGTAGCGGTACAGAGGCGACGTGACGACGACGGTGTCGTCGGACGGGCGGAGAGACAGGCTGTCGGACGGTTGGGCCGAAGGAATCGGGCTCGCCGGGACCGCGCTGGCGGTCGGCGCGGCACGCCCACTGTCCGCCGGTCCGCCTGCCTGCCCGCCCGTCTGCACAACGGCCGGCTTCTTCGACTTGGAAAACATCGAAGGCAGAATGGCGACCGCCATCATCAGCACGACGGCCAGGAGTACGCGACGATCCATATCGAGGGGGGTATCCGGGAGATTACGGCACGGGGTCGAACCCGCCCGGGTTGAAGGGATGGCAGCGCACGATCCGGCGGGCGCCAAGCCATCCACCGCGAAGCACACCATACCGGCCGATGGCTTCCAGAGTGTACTGCGAACAACTCGGGGTGAAGCGACAGCTCGGGGGCAGCGCCGGCGAGATGAAGCGCTGGTAGCCCCTAATCAAGCCCATGGCGGCCCGTCGCGGCCATCGAGTAATGGGCTGCACCGGTTCACCCCACCGCCATCCGCCAGGTCAGGAGCTGGTTCGCAAGTACCGTGAACGTGGCTCCATACGCTTCCCGCCGAGCCCGAATCACCACGTCCCACGAGGGCAAACCCTGCTGCAACTCCCGGCGCCAGACCTCGCGGAGTCGGCGCCGCAAACGATTGCGGGCCACCGCGGTGGACTGAAACTTGGGAACGATCAGCCCCACCCTCGGGTGGCCCGTCTGGTTGTCCGCCCATAATATGTCGAGGTGCGCGAACCGCCGCCGCTTTCCGGTCTCCTGCACCCGGCGAAGCTCCGAAGTGCGGGTGAGCCGGCATGCGCGCGGCTGTCGCTCGGCTGCCGTCAGCTTCCGCCGTGCTTCGAGGGAATCCGGACGGTGAGACGCTTGCGGCCCTTCTTGCGACGGCGGGAAAGCACCTCGCGGCCCCAACGGTCCGCCATCCGGGCCCGGAAACCGTGCCGGTTGATTCGCTTGCGATTGCGAGGACGATATGTCGGCTGCATACGAAATCCTTGGCCTCCAATGAGCCCGCAAAGTTAGCCGCCCGAACCCGTTTCGGTCAAGGTTGACTTTTCCACAAGCGTGTCGTAGCTTCGCCTC
>JANNGX010000259.1:0-3767 GCA_031404115.1 Gemmatimonadales bacterium
GCGACGGGCCAGCCGGACGGTACAGAGCCGGGGCCCGTCGAGGCGCACGTCCCGGGCCCGGCGGAGCTCGGACGAGACGAAACCCCAGTCGAAGCGGGCGTTGTGGGCCACGAAAATCCGACCGGAGAGCGCGTCGAGCACGCGCTCGCAGACCTCCTCGAAGCGAGGGGGCGGCCCGCACCATGTAATCGGTGATGCCGGTGATCGAGCTGATGAATCCCGGAATCGGGCGCCCGGGGTTGATGAGCGACTCGAACACCAGCTCCCGCCGCTCCCCACACACCAGCACCACCGCGATCTCGGTGATCCGGTCGTCCAGCCGGGAGCTCATGCCGGTGGTCTCGACGTCGACCACGGCAAAGGCGCATTCCTCCAGCATCGGCGACCCGCGAGCGGCGGCTACCAGGCACCAGGACCCGTCGGCCAGCCGGTGCACCCTGGGGTCCGCGCCCAGGAGCGCTGCCGCGAGCCGCTCGGACACCGCTCCCGGCGCATTGACCAGGCCCATGACATGAGTCGCGAGCCAATCCGCCTGCCGGGCGCGTTCCCCCATGGCGAGCAGCGCCCGCTCCACCATGGTGGACGCCGGGAGCGCCGCGAGCCCGAACGTCACGCCTCACCCCGCCGGATGGGGAGCGTCATGCAGCGGGGTCCGCCGCCGCCGCGCACCAGCTCCCCGCCCTCGATGGTGATCACGGTGCGGCCGCTCGGCAAATTGCGCTCGGCGAGAAACTCGGCGCTGGGCGTGATGCCGAATCCGGCGAGCTCCAGCTGCCGGAGGGTCTCCTCGTTCCGGGCGTAGCTCACGATCACCCCGGGCGCGGTTGCGAGGAAGTTGCAGCCCGAGGCCCACTGCTCCCGCTCCTGCGAGAGCCGCCGGGTGCCCCCCGCGAGCACCGGCTCGATCGGCAGGCCCACCTGGGCCAGCGCGGAGAAGATGTCGGGCATTTCCCGCACGCCGGTCTCGCCGTGACGGCGGTGCAGGATGGTGAGGCGTTCCGGACCCACGAATGCCGGCGGATAGACCACGCAAAGCTCGCGATCGATCTGGGTGAAGAGCATGTCGAGGTGGATGGCGGTGGGGTTGGCCGGCATGACCACGACGATCACGTCCTTGACCCCGGCCTTCTCGAACATCGAATCGGAGAGCTGGTCCAGCGCGCCGGGAGAGGACCGCTCGCTGAAGCCCACCACCAGCAAGTCGTCGCGGAGCACGTGGACGTCGCCCCCTTCCAGACTGTAGTTGCTGCGCCGCTCCTCGGACCCGTCGTACAGGATGCCGGCGTTGGCGAGGGCGGGATGGAAGGCGAAGAGCGTCTTGATCAGCAGCTCTTCGCTCCAGCGGACGCCGTGGCGCATCGACCCGACCACCGCGTAGCCACCTACTACCATGCCGATGTCACGCGGGAAGAAGAGGTTGGGGAGCGGCGGGAGCACGAACCCGGTCTCATTGAGCGCGGTGGCGATCGGGCCGGGCTCTTCCTCGGTGCCCTCGATGATCATCTTGACGATGGCCCGGGGCGGCAATCGGGACAACTGCTGCGCCAGCGGCTCGGAGGGCACCACGTCCATGGTGCGGGACACCAGATACTCGCGCGCCTCCGGCCGGGCCAGCACCTCGGTCAGCAGGTCGCTGATCTCGTGCACCGTCGCGAATCGCTCCAGCACCGCCTTGAGGCGGGCGTGCTCACGGGCCGAGACCTCGAGGCCGATCAGGTCGTCATAGAGATAGTCCTCCCGGTTGCCGGGCGTCACCGCCTCGAGCTCGAGTCCGGGGGTATGCACCAGCACGGCCTCGAGGGGGCCTATTTCGGACGTGATATTGACCAGGGGCATGCAGGAAAGGTAACAGCGGCGAGGGATGACCGGTGAGCATCGAAGAGGGAATCATCCCGGAGGGAATCGGGCAGCCTGCGCTGGCGCGTTGCCGTACGAGTCGGCGGTTGCTGTTGGGCCTGATCGACTACTGCCGCCGAAGCAGTGACCGGTGAGCGGCAGGTTACCGGTCACCGCTTACTGGTCACTGGTCGCTGGTCACCGCTCGCCGCTCAGTATGTAGGACAGCGCTTCCAGCTCGAGGACCAGATTGACTGTCTTCACCGTCACATGTTCCGGCACCTGGAGCTGCGCCGGCGCGAAGTTGAGAATCGCCGTGACCCCGCACGTGACCAGCCGGTCGGCCACCGGCTGCGCGGAGTCGGCGGGAGTGACCACTGCAGCGATATCGGCCGGGTGCAGCTCCAGGTCCCTTTCCAGATTGGCCACATCGCGGACCACCAGGGCATCCCACTGCTTGCCGATTTTCCTGGGATCGTTGTCGTAGATCGCCACCAGATCAAATCCGCGGGCCCGGAAGCCACCGTACTGCACCAGCGCGCTGCCGATCTTCCCCGCCCCGACCACGACCACCCGGTACCTGCGGGTGAGGCCCAGGATCTCGCGAAGCTGACCCTTGAGCTCGGCGACCTGGTAGCCCAGCCCCCGCTTCCCGAACGAGCCAAAGAAGGACAGATCCTTGCGCACCTGGGCAGACGTAGTCCCGCCCCGGGAGGCCAGCACCTCGGAGCTGACGGTCTTCGCTCCCTGCTCCTCGAACTCTTCGAGAAATCGGAGATAGAGCGAGAGACGACGGACGGTGGACTCTGCGATCTTGCGCATGATATGTGAAAGTTTTCACAAAGCTATCAACCTTTCCAGCCTCGGTCAATGAGGGCGGCCAGGAGCTGCTGAAATCCGGCCGGAGGAATGGTCTCAGCCCGGCAGTCCAACGGCAGTCCGGCCTCCTGGATCACCGCCTCCACCCGATCCGCCGGCCAGCCGGTCAGTTCGCGGAGCCCGCGAGTGAGCTGCTTGCGGCGAAATCCGAAAAGACCGACCACGAGTCGGCGGAAGCAGGGCAGCTCATCGTTCCGCACCAGCGGCGCAGGCAGCGGAGTGAGCCGCAGCACCGCGGAATCCACCTTGGGAGGCGGGTGAAAGGCGCCGGCCGGGACGGCAAAGAGTTTTTCGATCCGGGCGACGGCCTGCACCCCGACGCTCAAGGCCCCGTAGGTCTTGTTCCCCGGCTTGGCGACGATGCGATCGGCCACCTCCTTCTGCACCAGGAAGACGATCCGCCTCGGGCGCGGGGGAGTGAGCGCCCGGTCGAGCAGCGGCGTCGTGATGTTGTAGGGGATGTTGCCGGTGACCAGCAGGTCGTCGTTCGGGCCGATGCCCGCCGCCTCCCGCCAGTCGAGCTCCAGCGCGTCGCCCTCGATCACGGTCACGTCGGGCAGGCGGGCCCGCACCAGGGGGACCAGGTCGCGGTCCTTCTCGATGGCCACCACCCGGGCTCCACGCGCCACCAGCGCCTCGGTGAGGGCGCCCTGCCCCGGCCCGATCTCGAGCACCAGGTCGCCGCGCTGGGGGCCGAGGGCCTCCGCGATCCGCGCGAGAATGGCGCGATGATGCAGGAAGTGTTGCCCAAACCGCTTCCTGGGTTTCACCGCCTAGAGCCGGAGCACGAGCAGGGTACGATCGTCGCTGGGATGGGGCGCGAAGGCATCCGCCTCGGCCAGCACTTCGGCCACGATGCGCTCGGGCTCGAAGGAGCGCCGGCAGGAGAGCGCCGCGAGCAGCCGCGCCTCCCCATAGCGCTCGCCGGCGTCGTTGCCCGCGTCCACCAGTCCGTCGGTCCAGAGGCAGAGCAGGGCGCGGCGCGCTTTGCCAAGGGGGGGGACGGCCCCCCAGTGGCGGGGGGCGGCCCCTCCCGGGGGGCGGCGGGGGGG
>JANNGX010000260.1:0-3014 GCA_031404115.1 Gemmatimonadales bacterium
GAGCCAGGATCAAACTCTCCAATGAAGAATTCGATATAAGCTCGAAGCGAACAACTGGATGTTCTCAGTCGTCCGAATCACAGATAAGAGATTGTTGTCCTCCCCGTGTCCGCCTCTTGTGCGGTACACGGATCGAAGGACCCGCACTCCATTTCCTGATTCCCGTTCGCATCACTTGTCAAAGAGCGTATCAAACTCCCGTTGGTACGGGAGCCCTCAATTGTAAACCGGCTGCCCAGCATCGTCAAGGCCGGTGTCCAACGCCCATCTCCAGTCACGGCTTCGAGTTCCGCCGCCAGACCGGTCCCAATCCAGGGAGGCCCAATGTAACAAGCCAAAGGGTGAACGCAAGGGCGATCCGTCGAGGGCGACGACCCCAGGGCGCGAAGACGTTAAGCGCTCGTGCTGCTATGTTTAGCCCCTCTTGTCTCGACCTGGTTCTCGGCTCCCTGCAGCCCGGGAAGGTACCATGCTCGTCCCCAAACTCTTCACCACCCTCAAGGACTACTCCCCGCGGCAGTTCCGGGCCGACCTCCAGGCCGGCATCGTCGTTGGCATTGTGGCCCTCCCCCTCTCGATTGCCTTTGCGATTGCGAGCGGCCTCTCCCCCGAAAAGGGCCTCTACACCGGCATCATCGCGGGGTTCCTGATCTCCGCGCTGGGGGGATCCCGGGTGCAGATCGGGGGGCCAACCGGGGCGTTCGTGATCATCGTCGCCGGCATCGTGCAGCACCACGGCCTGGACGGGCTGACCGTGGCCACCATGATGGCGGGCATCGCCCTCATGGCCCTGGGAGTGGCGCGGCTGGGCGGGATCATCAAATACATCCCCTTTCCGGTCACCAGCGGCTTTACCGCGGGCATCGCGGTCGTGATTTTCTCGACCCAGGTCAAGGACCTGCTCGGCCTTCGTCTCGAGCAGGTTCCGGCCCAATTCTTCGGACGGTGGGCCGCCTATCTGGGGCACCTCGGCACCATGAACCCGGCCACCGCCGCCATCGCCCTGGGCTCGCTCGCGATTCTGATCGGGTGGCACCGCATCAGCACCAGAATTCCCGCACCGTTCGTAGCCCTGGTGGCGGCCACGCTCGCGGTACAGCTCCTCCATCTGCCGGTGGAGACGATCGGCAGCCGGTTCGGGGTGATCGACGCCTCGCTTCCCCGGCCGGTGTTTCCTCACGTCAACGAAGCGATGATCGTCTCGCTGGCCGGTCCCGCGTTCACCATCGCCATGCTCGCGGCGATCGAGTCGCTGCTCTCCGCCGTGGTGGCGGACGGCATGATCGGAACGCGGCACCGGTCCAACATGGAGCTGGTCGCCGTCGGTGCCGCCAATCTGGTGGCGCCGCTGTTCGGCGGCATGCCCGCCACCGGCGCCATCGCCCGGACCGCGACCAACATCCGGAACGGGGGCCGGACCCCGATCGCGGGCCTGGTGCACGCGGTGACGCTCCTCCTGATCACACTCTTCTTCGGGCGCCTGGCGGCGCTGATCCCGTTGGCCTGCCTGGCCGCGATCCTCACCATCGTGGCGTATCACATGAGCGAGTGGCGCACGGTCCGCTCGGAGATCCGCGGCGAGCGGAGCGATGCGGCCGTGCTTCTTACGACGCTCACGCTGACCGTGGTGGTCGATTTGACCGTGGCGATCGCCGTGGGGATGGTGCTCGCCGCCGTCCTGTTCATGAAGCGGATGGCCGAGACCAGCACGGTGGAAGTGATTTCGTCGACGCTCAGGGAGTCCTATCTGGAGCAGGGGGAAGAGGCGGCGAGCGCGCGGCATGCGCGAGTGCCCCGGGATGTCGAAGTCTACGACATCAACGGACCGTTCTTTTTCGGGGCGGCCGAAAAATTCCGGGATGCGCTGGCCCAGCTCTCCCACCGACCGCGGGCGCTGATTCTGACGATGGAGAACGTGCCGGTGATCGACTCGACCGGGCTTCGGGTACTGACGGCGGTGATCGAGCAATGCCGTACAGCGGGCACCCGGGTGCTGCTGGCGGACCTCACGCCGGAAACCCGGGCGCGCATTGGTGTTTCGGATCTGGGCCGGATGCTGGGGCCGGGCGAGCTCGAGCTGACGTACGACCAGGCGCTGTTTTCCCTGGGGCCGACCGGCGAGATGGCGACGGCGGAGTTGCGAACGCCCTAGCGCCCGGCTTTGGCCCCCGCGTCCAGCCCAAACCGCGGGATCCGGGCGGCGAAGGCGGTCCCGTCGGGCCGCTCGAAGCGGTAGGCGCCTTCCATCGATCCAGACGGACTCTTCAGCACGCAATAGCTCTGATACTCGTACACCCCCAGCGGCGCGACCTTGGGCTGTTCTCCCACCACGCCTTCACCCTGGACTTCCTGATCTTCCCCCCCGCCGATCGAGTCGTGGATCCGCCAGTGCCGGTGGGTGAGCCGCACCGTGATCGGGCTCACATTCTCGATGCGGACCGCGTAGCCGAACACGAAGTGTCCCAACGCGGGGCGTGACTGATCGATGAGGAATGACGGACGCACCGTGATCCGGACGCCGGCGGTGATGCTGTGGTAGAAGGGCGCGGCGGACACGTTCAGGAGGTCGGCGGGTTGAAGCCGGTCTGCCCTTCCACCCAGGACCGGAAGTACTTCGGGTCCTCGATCGGGAGGGCGGCCCTGGCGACGGACAGCGGGCGGAAGGAATCCATCATGACGGCGAGCTCGTTGGTTTCCTTGGCGCCGATACTCGCTTCGGCCCGGCCGGGGTGCGGACCATGGGGAATGCCGTCGGGGTGGTGGGTGATACTGCCATACTCGATCCCCTTCCGGCTCATGAATTCGCTGCTGGCGTAGTAGAGCACTTCGTCCGAGTCCACGTTGCTGTGATTGTACGGCGCCGGGACGGCGTCCGGATGGAAATCGTAGGGCCGGGGGCAGAACGAGCAGATCACGAAACCGTCGCCCTGGAAGGTCTGATGCACCGGAGGCGGCTGATGGACCTTCCCCACGATCGGCTCGAAGTCGTTGATGTTGAAGGCCCAGGGATAGAA
>JANNGX010000261.1:0-3357 GCA_031404115.1 Gemmatimonadales bacterium
CATAACCAGGCTCTCCGGTTCGTTGAAGACGCCGGTTTCCACGACGTAGACCCCGGGCGCCAGATTCATCTGCAGCGTCGCCTCGAGCCGGAAATCTCCTTCGGCAGGGAGCGGGACGCCCAGGCGTCCGGTGCTCGTCGCGAACGGGACGTTGCCCGTCTGCGCGGAGCGGATTGCCAGGGAGACCGCCATCCCTTCGGCTCCCTCCGTCCCGGAGGAGACGGTGCCGGTGATTTCCAGCCGGAGATCGCTGCCCGACGGGATGGGCAGGTCGGTATCCGGGCGGACGGTCAGGATCCGCACTGGTCCTGCCTGGTCGCCCTCCGGGGCGCGGTTGGTGCCTTCGGTGTACTGCTGAATCGCCTCCGTGGGCGATCCGGCGTAGATGAGCTGCCCGTGGTCGAGCACGATGGCCTTGGAGCACAGCGATGCGATGCGGTCGAGCTGGTGCGACACGATGACGACCGGGATGCCGCTGGTGGCCATCTCGTGAATCCGGCCGAACGCCTTCTTCTGAAATCCGAAGTCGCCCACCGCCAGGACTTCGTCGATGATCAGGACTTCGGGGTCGAGGTGCGCCGCGATGCCGAAGCCCAGCCGCGCGTTCATACCGCTCGAGTAGCGTTTGACCGGCGTGTCGATGAATTCCCCGATGCCGGCAAACTCGACGATCGAGTCGAACTGGCGCTTGATGAGCGCTGCGGGCATCCCCCGGATGGATCCCTGGAGATAGACGTTCTCGCGTCCGGTCAGGTCGGGGTGAAACCCCGCCGAGATTTCGATCAGCGCGCCGATGCGACCCCGGACCTCGGTCCAGCCCAGGGTCGGACGCAGGATCTTGGTGAGCATTTTGAGGGCGGTGGACTTCCCGGCGCCATTGCCGCCGATGATGCCCAGGGTTTCGCCCGGCCGGACGCTGAAGGATACGTCGCGGACCGCCCAGAAATCACCCTTGCCCAATTGGTTCGCCGCGGTTCGGCGCCCCGTGATCCGGCGCCCGATGGCAGGGATGAGGTCGCGAAGGCTGTCGTGGACTTCGCCGCGCCGGAACTTCTTCCAGACGCCTTCGAACACAATACCGGCTTCCGCCATGGCTCAGACGTACTCGGCAAAGAGGTAAGAGAGCCGCCGGAAGAGCAGCAGGCTCAGGAGCAAGCCGCCAAACGCCCATGCGGCGGAATAGGCCAGATGCCAGGGTTCCCACAGGACGACCGCCGGTCCGCCCAGCGAGCCCGGTCCGACCAGGGGCACCAGGAGATTGTGGCCCCGCACCACCGCCATGTGCATTCCCTCCAGCAGTGGCGCCAGCGGATTCAGCATCACGATGCTCGCCGCCGGTTTGCCGAGCAGGCTCGGAGAGTAGAATACCGGGGTGAAGAAGATGCCAAACGTCAGAAAGACCTGGACCAGGTATTTCACATCCCGGAAAAAGAGATTGGCGCAGGCCAGGAAAAAGACCCGCGGCGGCGGTGAACAGAAACGTCAGTAACAACAGCAGCGGGACCCAGAGGACGCCCAGCGTGTAATGCACCCCGAGAAAGGGAAGCAGGATGGCCAGTACGATCAGCCCCACCCCGGTGTCTTTGGTCTGCGCCAGCACAGCGCTCAGCGTCAGGACCTCGCGGGGAAAATAAATTTTGGTGACGAGCCCGAGGTTGCCCGAGAGACTGGGCGTGGCAAACCCGATGGCCCCGACGAAGAAGGCCCACGGGATTGCCTTCACCGCGATCCCGGCCAGTGATGTGACGGCCAGGGGGCGGCCGGCGAACTTGGACATGGCCAGCCTGATCATGAATCCCGAGAGCACGATCAGGATCGGCATCAGAATGGCCCACGCGAATCCCATCACGGCCTGCTTGTACCGGATGGTGATGTCACGCCGAGTCAGCTGATAGAGGAGGTCTCGGGATTCCCATATTTCCCGGAGGATCACGCGTAGCTCCGCTGCGGCGCCGAGTTTGATTTCCGCTGGCCTGACTGGTGCGCTCACTCGGCTGCTCCATGCGAGGCCACCGGCCCGGCAAATCGCTGGTTTTTCGTTTCGAATTCAGGGATCGGGCGGCCCACAACTTGCGCTGTACGAGCGTATTGCGTGGCCAAGACAGGGCAACTTAAGCAATTATCATGCGAGGTGTGGTGGGTGACTCCCCGCTCAACATTTTGTACCTGACGGCCCCCGGATCGGTAGGGGGGCTGGAAACCGTCGTCCTCGCGCTTGCCACCGGGCTCACGTCGCGCAGACACCGGGTCACCGTGGCGGCGGCGGTCTCTGGCTCCCCCGATTCGCATCCGTTGCTGGACCGGCTCCGCTCCGGGGGAATCGGCGTCGTGCCGATGCCCGCCGGGTACGCCGCCGAGCGCCGGGCCGTCACCGGTTTGGCACGGGAGCTCGGCGCAGACGTGGTGCACTCCCACGGGTACCGCTCCGACGTCCTGCTGCGCTCGGTACGCGGCGGGCTCGGCCGCCCCATCGTGACCACGATCCACGGTTTCACGGGTGGTGGTGTGAAAAACCGGTTCTACGAATGGCTCCAGGTCCGCGCCATCCGCGGGTTCGACGCCGTCATCGCGGTGTCGACGCCGCTTGGCAAGTTGCTTGAAGCCGGCGGCGTGGCGCCCAGGCATCTCCAGGTGCTGCCCAACGCATACGCACCGGACGAGCCGCTGCTTCCTCGCGCGGAGGCCAGGGTCCGCGTTGCACCGGATGTGACCGGGCCCCTCATCGGGTGGGCCGGAAGGCTGAGCCGGGAAAAAGGCTGCGACGTCTTCCTCGAGGCGCTCGGGACGGTGCGGGACGCCGCGTGGACTGCGTGTGTGATCGGTGCGGGGCCGGAAGAGGCGGCGCTGCGCGAGCTGTCCCGCAGTCTGGAACTCGAAGGGCGGGTCGTCTGGACCGGGTCGATTCCCGCCGCCGGCGCCATTGTTTCGGCTTTTGACTTGTTTGCGTTGAGCTCCCGCACGGAGGGGACACCGATGGTGGTTCTCGAGGCAATGGAGGCCGGCGTCCCGATTGTCGCGACCTCCGTGGGTGGCGTCCCGGAGCTGCTCGGCCAGCCCCCTACCGGCTGGCTAGTGGCGCCGGAAAATCCCCAGGCCTTCGGAGCCGCGCTCCGCGAAGCCCTCATCGACCGAACGGGGGCCGCGGGCCGGGCCGCAAGCGCGCAGTCGAGGGTGCGCACCGCCTGCGCCGCGGGTGCCTGGCTCGACCGCCACGAAGCCATCTACCGCCGACTGTCGACGGTCCGCTCGTGACCACGCTCGGAATGATCTTGGTGCTGGTTCCCGCGGCGTTCTTTCTCTACGCGTACGCCGGATACCCGGCGCTCCTCTGGCTGCTGACCCGGCGCCGGGGCCTGC
>JANNGX010000262.1:0-5269 GCA_031404115.1 Gemmatimonadales bacterium
CCAGCGGATCAACGGCTTGATGTCCCAGGGAAACCCCACGCCTGCCAGCAGCTCCACGCCGTAGACGGTATGGAGCTTCATGAGGTCAAACTCGTCGTCGGTCAGCCGGCCCGGCTTGTTCAGGATTTCGTGGGGCACCCGGACCTAGCCGACGTCATGGAGATAGGCGCCCAGCCGGAGCGTGGTCAGCTGCATCGCGTCGAGCCCCAGCGCCACGGCCACGGCCACGGCGTAGGATGCCACTCGTTCGCAATGCCCGAACGTGTACTCGTCCGATGATTCGATCGAGAGGCCCCACTCCCGCACCACGGCGAGGAAAGTCTCCTCGAGCGACCCCATTTTGCGGGAGACGTCCACCAGCTCCACCCGGGCCTCGAGTCCGCTGAAGAGCTGGTGCGCCGAGTTGAGCAGGACCAGCGCGTCCTGGTTCCGGCCCACCAACTGGTGCAGGCGGGCCAGCTCGCGGGAGGCTTCCGCCTGACCAAGGACCCAGCCGGTTTCGACCGCCAGGTCGATCGCGGCCCGAAGCCTCTGCTCCCCCAGAGCGTGCCGCCCGGTGTCCCGGAACACCATCCCGATGACCTTGTACGCCCCGGACTTGTCCATCCGCGCGCCAAGCTGCTCGAAGATGGTGAGCGCCGCTTCGGCGCGGCGCAGCGCGTCGCCGTACTGCTGCCGGGCGTGGCAGACCTCTGCGTGATTGAGCTGGCAAAGCCCCTGCAGATGAATGTCGCCAAACCGGACGGCGATAGCGGCGCTCTTGGTGAAGTGACCCTCGGCCGCTTCGAACTCCGCTCGATGGGTCGCGATGAGTCCGAGGTTGTGATAGGCGATGGCGCAGCCCCGCTCGTCCATGGCCTCGCTGAACGAGTCGAGAGAGCGCTGGTAGTGGTTGAGGGCGGCCTCGTAGTCGCCGTGAATCGTGGCGAGGATGCCGAGGTTCTGCTCGATGCGCCCCAGGAGCTCCTCGCTCGCGAAGGCGAGCTCAAGCGCCTTCTGGTAGGTGGTGCGTGCCGCAGCCAGGTGCCCCGCCTCGGCCTCGAAGCCGCCGAGCGAGTTGAGCGCCTCTCCGGCCAGGACAAGGTCCCCCATGCCGAGTGCGCCGTCATAGCTCCGGCGGCAGAGCTCCCGGGCCTCGGCGCCGTTGTTTCTACGGTGGTGCACCACGCCGAGGCGGCGCTGGGCTTCCGTCAACACCGCCAGCTCCCGGCTTTTCTCCCCGACTTCCACGGCCTGCTCATACGCCGCGACCGCGTCGTCCAGGCGGCCGGCGCGGTCGTGGGCCCTTCCGGCCCGGAGCAGATCGCCAGCCGGCCTGGAGTCGCTGGCTCGCACGTTTGTTCATCCCATGGTGATATTGAATGTCAATTTTCTGAGCTTACGAGCTGGCAACTAGTGTGCCGACAAAGGTTAAGGAGGGAAAAATCCGTACAGTTTCATAGCATGGCAAGGCTAACCATATTGTTCCCGAGACCTTAACACCGGTACCGCACGAGGGACCCACCGAAGGACTATCCCATGATTCAGCCCTGCGACAGCCTGCTCTCACACCCCCGGCGGCCGTTTGCGGGGCAGAGTGTAGTGAACTCGCCCCACACCCGATTTCAGGTGGTACTGGGGACCCTGGTCCTGGCGCTGGCCGGCTGCGGCAATCGGTCGAATTGCACCCGCTGTGATACCCTGGTGATCGCCTCTGTCGGGGAGCCCGATGGCCTGCTCCCGCCACTGGTGGGGGAGACGGTCGGGCGGGACGTGAGCGATCAGATCTACGAGCGGCTAGCCGAGCTTCGCGGCAGCGGGTCACCCCTCGACAGCGCCGCGCTTACACCCCGTCTCGCGTCGCGGTGGGAGCGGGTCGACTCGGTGACCCTCCGCTTTCACTTGCGAAACGGAGCCCGGTGGCACGACAGCATCCCGGTCACCGCGGCCGATGTCGCCTTCTCGTTCGACGCCTACGCCGACAGCGCACTCGATGCGCAGGCCCGTACCGCACTGGCCGGGCGAGTGACGGCGACAGCGGAAAACGACTCGACGGTGCTGGTACACTTCGCCACGCCGGATCCCGAGCAGTGGTACGACGCCACCTGGCATGTGCGCGTGTTGCCCCGGCACCTCTGGGATTCGATTCCTCGGGGACGGTGGGCCGACTCGGGGGAGGACCGTCTCATCGGGTCCGGTCCCTATCGGCTGGGCGGGTGGACCAAGGGTCAGTCGCTGACGCTGGAGCGCGCGTCGGATGGCCCGGACGCCCCGATCATCCGGCGGCTGGTCTGGCGGTTCGCGGGCGATCCCGATGCCGCGCTCAACCTGGTCTTGAGTCACGAGGCCGACCTGCTCGAGTCGATCGGCGATTCCGCCCGCGTGGGCCGGGTCGCGGCGGACACGTCGCTTCGCACCATATCCTATCCCGCCGCCGTGTACGGGTTCCTGGGATTCAACCTGGATGCCCCGGGACGCAGCGCCGTGGCCAGCCGCGAGGTTCGGCGGGCGCTTGCGATGGCCACGGATCGCGCGACGGCGGCCCGCGCCGCCCTGGGCCCCGGCGCCGTCGCGCCTCCGGGCCCGATGTCGCGAATTCTCTGGATTCATGACGAATCAATCCCGGTGCTCCCGTTCGATACTGCCGCTGCCGCGCGGGCGCTCGATCAGGCGGGATGGAAGACGGGAAACGACGGGGTGCGGCGACGGGGCGGCAGAGTGCTGGCGATCGATATCCTGGTCCCGGGGACCAGCGCCTCCCGCAAGAACCTCGCGGTGATCGCGCAGGAGATGTGGCGACGGGCCGGGGTCAAGGCCACGGTGACCATCGTCGACTTTCCGGTGTTCCAGGAGCGGCTTCGGACCGGCACATTCGAGAGCTTCATCGGGGCCTGGCTGGACGAGCCGAGCCCGCGCAGCCTGGCCGACCAATGGACCACCGCCGGCATCGGCGCGCTCAACTACAGTCATTACCGGAGCGCGGCCTTCGACTCGCTGTTCCGGCGGGCTTCATCGATCCGGGGGTCGGTGAGCGCAGGGCGCGCGGCGTGGCGCGCGGCCATGGCGCAGCTCAACGACGACGTGCCGGCGATCTGGCTCTACACTCCGACCAACGTGGCCGCGGTGGCGACACGGGTGGAAGGGGTTGCGATCGATCCGTATTCATGGATGGCGGGGGTGAGGACCTGGAGGGTGACCAGTGACCGGTGACCGGTGCGTCAGGACCGGGCCTCGTGAAGCCGGACCAGGTGGAGCGCGCCGCCCAGGGATGTGAACAAGGCCTCCGCCTCCGCGCAGCGGTCGGCCGCCTGCTCCGGCTGATTCAGAAGCTGGTAGGCGCGCATCGCGATCGCGGCGCATTCCGCCTGAACCTGGAGGTTCCCGAACTGCCTGGCGACGGCCCGGGCTGATTCCGCGGCGGAGAGCGCCCGCGCCGGGTCTGCCAGTCGCAACCATCGCTCGGCACGAACGCGGTCCACTTCCGCAATCCCGATCTTGTCTCCGGCTTCCCGGGCAAACCGCTCGGCGCGCTCCAAGGCCTCGGCCGCCACGGCCATGTCTCCCTTCGCCACGGCCGTTTCCGCCTGCCCGGTCCGGGCCAGGGCCATGAGGGCGGGGTCGCGCACCAGCTCGGCATGACGGACGGCCTGCTCTCCGAAACGTTCGGCTTCCGCAGGTTGCCCCAGCTCCCGGCATGCGACACCCAGGTTGTGCGATGCCTCGGCCAACCCCCGGCGGTCGCCCAGCCGCTGGTAGGCCAGCATCACTTCGCGATACAGACTGGCGGACTCGTCCAGGCGGCCCTGCTGGAGCGCCACGCTGGCCAGGTTGTTCGATGCCCGGGCCCAGCTCTGGAGATCCTGCAGCCTGCGGCTCAGGTCCAGTGATGCCGCGAACGCCGTGGAAGCCTCTTCGAAGCGGCCGCGTTCGTAGGCGATAGCCCCCAGGAGATTGAGACAGCGCATCCGCCCGTCGTCGTCGACCCGACGCCGGAATCCCTCGAGGGCGTCGGCGGCGAGCCGGGCACCCTGGTCGAGCACACCGAGCCGGATGGCCGCGGTGGCCACACCGAGCGCGACGTGGGGCCGCGTCGCGATGTTCTCGACGGCGTCGAGCGGGTATCGGTCCAGCACATCCCGATACCGCCCCGCGGCCAACAGGTCGCGTAGTTGCCGCTCGGCGCCTTCGTCGGGCAACGGAATCACGTTTCGACCGCGCTCAGTACGCGATGGCCAGACGGCTGAATCCGAGGAGCCTGGCCTCGAGCTCCTTCAGATCCTCGATGCGGAACGTGCCGAGGCGCACGAACGGCGTTGCCGCCGATGCCTGTCGCCAGATGGACAGGATCTGCTCGATCTGGTCGTCTTTTCCATCCTCATCGCCGTCTTCATCGAAGTCACCGTTCGCGTGTTCGTAGCGAATCTCCAGCTCGGCGGGCTCCTCGGAATTGAACCGGAGGCCGGTAGGCTCGAACTCGATCAGGATGCGCTGCGCGTCGGTTACCCGCATGGTGATGAGGACCGAATCTCCCTCGGCGAAGAGCCTGCCGTCGGGATAGGCGAGCAGGGCGCGGTCGCTGAGGTCGAGCCGGACATACTTTTCGCCGCGGGTGCCGTCCGCCTTCCGGAAGAAGATCTCTCCCTTGGCGTCCTGGCCTCGTTTGGCCCAGAAGGAGACCACGGGATTGAAGAGCGGCGGGGCGCTCGCGGCCAGCCGGAGAATGGTGAGCTCCGTTTCGGGCCGCTCCTCCCCGGGAGTGGGCGCGGTGAGTCCCGAGTCGCTGCAGCCGGCGACGGCGGCGAGCATGGCGGCGGCGAGCCGGCGGACGGGGCGGGGCGAGATCATGTCAGGTCTCCAGAGCGTCGAGGGAGTCGTCGGACTCCCCGGACAGGATGCGTTGAAGGCGGGGACGGGATATGCCCAGCCGGCGGGCGGCCAGCGATTTGTTGCCGCCCGCCTGCCGCAGGGTTTCGAGGACGGCATCGCGAACGATGCGGGCCAGGGGCGCGGGAAAGGCGATGACGGAGGCATCCCTTTCCCGTGACGGGGCTGGTGGGAGGAGGTCGTCGGCCAGCAGGGTCCCGGCCGGAGAGAGCACCATGGCTCGTTCGATGGCGTTCCGCAGCTCGCGCACGTTGCCGGGCCAGGAATGACTTCGGAGCTGGGCGCGGACGTCGGGGCTGAGCGCCGGAAGCGGGAATCCGTAGCTGGTTGCGAAGCGGGCCACCATCGCCTCGGCGAGAAGCTCCACGTCCCCCTCGCGGTCGCGGAGCGGCGGAAGCACCAAGGG
>JANNGX010000263.1:0-13816 GCA_031404115.1 Gemmatimonadales bacterium
GCTGAAGGGCCACAAGGCGGTGAAGCACCTCTACTATCCGGGCCTCCCCACGCACCCCCAGCACGACCTCGCCAAGCGGCAGATGAGCGGCTTCGGCGGGATGGTTTCCTTCGACACCGGCAGCGTGGATCACGCCCGCCGGATCGTGGAGACGGTGAAGATTTTCCAGCTGGCCGAATCTCTGGGCGGGGTGGAGAGCCTGATCGGGCATCCCGCCTCGATGACGCATGCGGCGGTCCCCAGGGAACTGCGCGAGGAAATGGGGCTCACTGATTCGCTGGTGCGCCTTTCCGTGGGGATCGAGGACGTGGAAGATCTGATCAAGGATCTGGACCAGGCGATGGGGTAGAGGCTGAAACAATCCTCATTAAACCGCGTAGATTGCACCACCTCCGACCCCCGAGCCCGACATGACCTCCCTGCCCACCCACCGCGCCCGAGTCGCATTCCCGCAGATCGCCGGCGTGTCCTGGGAGCATCCCGCCGATCGCGCCGCCCTGCAAACCATGCGCGCGGTGCCGGGATTCGACGACGTGGTGCGGAAGATCATCGCCATCCTGGGCGGCGAGCGCGGAATCCGGCTGCTGTTTCAGGGCAACTCGGTTCGTGCCGGCCACCAGCAGTTCCCTCGCGCCCACGCGCTCCACGTGGAGGTGTGCACCACCTTCGACTGGCACAAGGTGCCCGAGCTGTACGTCTCCCAGACGCCGGTGTTCAACGCCGGCGCGTACGGCGTCGACGATCCCTTCATCGTGCTGCACTCCGCCGCGCTCGAGTTGCTGGATGAAGAGGAGCTTCGCGTCCTGATAGCCCACGAAATGGGGCATGTGGTGAGCGGCCACTCGCTCTACCGTACCATCGCCGAGATCTTCCTCAACGTCAGCCTGGGCGCACTGCCGCTGCTCGCCGGGATCGCCCTGCTGCCGGTGCGACTGGCGATCCTCGAGTGGTCCCGCAAGTCCGAGCTGTCCTCGGACCGCGCCGGACTGCTCGGCAGCCAGAACATCATCGCGTCGCAGCAGCTCTTCATGAAAATGGCCGGCGCCTACCGCGGCGCCCTCGAAGAGGGTCAGATGGCGCTGGATCCCTTCGTGGCCCAGGCCAACGAATACATCACTACCAACGAGGGGCTGGACATCGTCTACAAGATTCTGAACACGCTCGCGCTCACCCATCCGATGAACACGGTGCGCGCGGCGGAGCTGCAGAAGTGGATCCAGACCGGCGACTACGAGCGCATCCTGCGCGGTGAATACACCCGCCGCGGCACGGAGCAAAAGGAGCGTCCGCTCCGGGAAGACTTCAAGGCCGCAAAGGATCATTACGCCGGGGCGGCGCGGGAGACGATGAACAACATGGCCGACGCCGCCAAGAAGGCCGCGGCAACCGCCCGCGACGCCTTCCGCAAGGCCCAGCAGGGAAGAAGGTACTGGTCGTCGGCGGGGGAGGCCGCGAACACGCGCTGTGCTGGGCGTTGCGCCGCGACCTCCCCGCTGCCGACCTCTTCTGCGCCCCGGGCAATCCCGGCACCGCGCTGCTCGCCAACAACCTCCCCATCGGAGCAGAAGACGAGGACCGCCTCGCACGCGCGGTGCAGGCTCACGACATCGACCTCACCGTCGTCGGGCCGGAGGCACCGCTGGCCCGCGGGCTCGCCGACCGGTTGCGAGCGACGGGGAGGGCCGTGTTCGGGCCCTCCGCCGCCGCCGCCCAGATCGAGGCCTCCAAGGCGTTCGCCAAAGAGGTGATGACCGCCGCGGGCGTTCCCGCCGCGGGGTCCCGCACATTCATCGCGGCGGAGCTCAGGATGGCCCTCGCCTGCGTGGACCGTCACGCCGAGCCCTTGGTGGTCAAGGCCAGCGGGCTCGCGGCGGGAAAGGGAGCGATCGTCTGCGCCAGCCGGGAGGAAGCCCGGCGCGCAGTCAACGCCATGCTCCGCGACGGTATCTTCGGCGAGGCCGGGCGCACCGTCGTGATCGAGTCGTTCCTCGAGGGGGAGGAGCTCTCGGTCCTCGCGATTACCAACGGGCGCGATCTGGTCCTCCTGCCGACGGCCCAGGATCACAAGCGGCTGCTCGAGCTCGACCGGGGCCCCAACACCGGCGGCATGGGGGCCTACAGTCCGGTCTCGGTAGCCACGCCGGCGTTGCTGTCCCGGGTCGAGCGCGAGGTGCTGCTGCCCACGCTTCGGGAGCTGGCACGGCGCGGCGCCCCCTTCAGCGGTGTGCTCTACGCCGGGATCATTGTGGACTCTGCCGGCGCGCCCCATGTGATCGAGTTCAACTGCCGGTTCGGCGACCCGGAAACCCAAGTCATCCTGCCGCTGGTCACTGCGGGACTCGCCGAGGCCCTCGGCGCGTCGGCCCGGGGCGATCCGCTGCCGCCGGTCAGCGTGAGCCGGAACACCGCGGTCACCACGGTGCTCGCCGCCCATGGCTATCCCGACGCTCCCCGCCGGGGAGACCTGATCCGGATTCCCACGGTGATGCCGGAGGGTATCATCGTCTTCCACGCCGGGACCCAACGGGATGAAACCGGCGAGCTCCGCACCAATGGCGGCAGGGTGCTGGCCGTCACGGCGGTGGCCCCGACGTTCGCCGCGGCCCAGCAAGCCAGCCGCGCCGCGGCAGAATCGATTGAGTTTGATGGGATGCAATTCCGAAAGGACATCGGCTGGAGGGAACACCGCCGACTCCGGGAGTAGCAAGGAGTGAAGAGTCACGAGGGAACCGCTACTTTCGTAGGTGATGCCCGAGCTTCCCGAAGTCGAGACCATCGTGCGAGACCTCCGCCCCGAGTTGCTGGGCCGCCGATTTCTCGGTGCCCGGCTTTCGCACGACGACGTGTTGCGCGGCGTGGCCCGCCGGACCCTGGTGGCCGGGCTCAAGGGGCGGCGGGTCCGCGCGGTGAGCCGTCGCGCCAAGCACGCGGTGATCGAAACCGACGACCGCCGCCTGGTGGTCCAGCCCGGCATGACCGGATCGCTCCTGGTGCTGGACCGCGAGCTCACCGCCGAGGAAAAGCGTTACGCGGTGCTCCGCATCGCGCTCGACGATGGGCGCACCCTGGTGTACCGCGACGTGCGTCGGCTGGGAACGCTGCTCTGGCTGGATAACACGGGCTGGGGAGCGTACGACGCGGCCATCGGCCCGGAGCCGCTCGAGCCGGCGTTCACCGCGGGTGTGCTCCGGGACATCCTGGCCGGCTCCCGTGCCGCCGTGAAGAAGGTGCTCATGGACCAGGGCGCCGTGGCGGGAGTGGGGAACATCTACGCCAATGAGGCGCTGTTCGCGGCCCGGGTCGATCCGTCCAAGCCGGCCAGCCTGGTGACTGCGCCGGCAGCCCGGCGGCTGCACCGTCATATTGTCCGCATCCTCGAGGCCGCCATCGCGTCGCAGGGCACCACCTTTCGGGACTACCGCACCGGGACCGGCCAACCGGGCCATTTTCAGCTCGAGCTGATGGTCTACGGGCGCGAGGGCGAGTCCTGCCGCCAGTGCGGCACGACGCTCGCCGGCACCCACGCCATCGACGGACGTATCACCGTCTTCTGCCACCGCTGCCAGACATGACCGCGGGCGCATTCACCCTCCCGCTTCCGGCCACCGATTTCGAGGGCCTGCGCCGCCGGATCAGAACCATCGCCGAGCGGCGGCCCGGCATTTATCGGATGCTGGATGCCTCGGGCCGCGTGCTCTACGTGGGCAAGGCCAAGTTGCTGCGGTCGCGGCTGCTGTCCTACTTTCACGCCAAGTACCCGGAGGACAAAGGGGCCCGGATCCTCCATGCGACAAGCGACGTGACCTGGGAGTACGCCTCCAGCGAGTTCGCGGCCCACCTGGCGGAACTCCGGGAAATCCGGAAGTGCCGGCCCCCCTACAACGTCCAGATGAACCGCGCCCGCTCCGTCGTCTTCATCGGCATCGCCGAAGGACAGGCCCCCAAGCTCTCCTGCACCAGAAACCCGGCGCGCGACCAGGCCCGCTACTACGGTCCGCTGCCCTCGCCGGCGCGAACGTCCCTTGCCATCCGGGTGCTCAACGATCTGCTCGGCCTGCGCGACTGCGCCGACCGGATGCCGATGGCCTACGCTGAACAGGGCGACCTCTTCGACACGCCGCGGCAGGCCGCCTGCCCTCGTTACGATTTCGGGACTTGCAGCGGGCCCTGCGCCAGCCTGGTCACCGAGCACGGCTACCGCGAGCGAGTGAGCGCCGCGGCCGCGTTCCTCGATGGCACCGCCATCGCACCGGTGGATCGCATCGTGGCCGGCATGATGGCCGCGGCAGACCGGGGCGAATTCGAGGCGGCGGCGCGGTGGCGCGAGCGCTTCGAGGCGCTGGAGTGGCTACTGGCCGCCACGACCCGCGCGCGCGCCGCGTTGGAGCTCCTCACCTTCGTCTACCGCGATCCCGGTCTCCACGGCGATGACAAGGCATATCTCATCCGGCGCGGGGCGGTCCGCGCCTGCTATCCCTGGCCCGCCACGCCCATCGAGCGCGAGGCCTTCCGCGGTGTGGTGGCCACCGAGCAGCGCCGCGCTCCCGAGCCCGCCGGTCCGCTTGCCGCCGCCGTGATCGATGAAATGCTGCTCATCATGAGCTGGTTCCGGCGCCACCCCGAAGCACTCCGTCGGACCACCAGCATCGAAGATTGGGCGTGAACCGGCGGAAACCTTGGCGGCCGAACCCAAGTGAAGTAGTTTATTCAGCAGGTCATAATGTTTGGGACGGACTGAAGAGTATTCTGTCTCGAAATGCGGCACATAGTGAAGAGAGTCCACATGTACCTCGCCCCCTTCCCGGAAACCGGTAACATCGCGACGCGCACAGGCCCACCTGGTGGAGACGCCCGGTCCAAGCCGCTTGCCGGCCCGGGGCCGATTCCTCATGGACCGGCCTGGGCGGACCTCTCGGAGGACTGCCACCAGGCCAAGTACCGCGAGAGCAACCCATGACACAGTCCCCGGAGCGGATCCTTGTGGTCGATGACAGCAAAGACGGCGCGGACAGTCTGAGCGTGGTCCTCCAGATGATGGGGGCGGAGTCCAAGGCCGTCTACGACGGTCCGTCCGCCCTGGCCCTGATCAAGTCGTTCACCCCGACGACGGTATTGCTGGATATCGGCATGCCGGACATGGACGGCCACGAGGTGGCCCGGCGAATTCGAGCCGATCCCGAGATCTCGGGCGTTCGACTGATCGCACTCACCGGTTGGGGCGCCGAGGGAGACCGCCGCCGCACGCGGGAATCCGGATTCGACGACCATTGGGTCAAGCCGGTCGAGCCCGAGAAGCTCATGTCTCTGGTGCGTGGCCCGGACCATCGCTGATGGCGCCGCTCTCGGTACAGCTCGCCTGGCTTTTTTTCCTTGCGATGCCGATCGCCTGCGTGGCCTGGACCGTCACCCATGAGGAGCTCTTCAAGGAGCCCCGCGACTATTGCCTCAAGAAGAGTGAAAGCTCGCGGCACTGGTTCACACGGAAGTTCTTCTATATGCTCACCTGCGAGTACTGCTTTTCGCATTATGTGACGGTCGGCTTCCTGGGCCTCACCGGGTACCACCTGCTCCTCGCCGACTGGCGCGGGCTCCTGATTGCCGGCTTTGCGCTGGTGTGGCTGGCCAACGTCTTCATGGGCATCTTTGGACGCCTCCGCCTGGGGATCAAGCACGAGCGAGTCGATATCGAAATGAAGGAAAAGGTGCTGGATCAGAGTTGACCACTCCGCGACACTTTGACCCTCCCGCTGCAAACCCCTGCACAACTCCGAGACCCGGCACGACGGTTGCCACCGTAAAGGCTGCTGTGCAAGCCTCTGGGAGAGGAGACTCTCCTCGATACGCCTGCCACCCGGGACCGGACATGCGAACGCTCTACGCTTTGGGTCTGTTGTATATCGCCCTCTGCGGCGGATTGATCTGGATGGGACGCTCCCAGCCGGTGCCGACCATGCCCCTGGCGCCGGTGGGGCCGGTGGCGACCCACCCCTCCCCCCAGATCTCCGGACCCGAATGGTTCCAGCGAATGAAGCCCTTCTGCAATCCGGTAGAGGTGGAGACCCGCGTGCGGTTCGAGCCGCCCCCGGCAGGCCATGAGGGCGTCGCGTATGGAGCGGGCTGCTTCGCCCTGGCCGGGAAGATCACCCACGCCCGCGAACTGTTGCTGACACTCGAGCCATCCCAACGCCCGAGGGCGGCGGACCTGGTCTTTGAGCTGGCCCACCCCGTGGCCGATGCCGGCGACGACACGTCGGCCGGTCCCATCATGGGCCTGGTCGTCGATTTCTCTCCCGACAACTTCATGGCGCTCTACCACGCGGGCGCTTCCGAATTTGCCCTCGGCCAGCCCGAGCCGTCCCGCCGGCACCTGTCCCGGTTTCTGGAGCTCTACCGGCAGCAGGACGGCTGGCGCAGCAACGCCGAGTCCATGCTCGCCAGGCTTGCCGGCCGATGACCTCGCCCGAGCCCGCGTACCTGCCGGAAGGCACCCTACTCGCCGGGAGATACACCATCGGGCGAGAGCTGGGTCGGGGTGGCTTTTCGGTGGTGTACCTTGCCCGGGACAGCGTGTTAGGGGGACAGGTGGCGCTCAAGCTCCTAGTACCGCCCCCCGCGGCTGCGGCCCTCGCCCGGGAGCGGATGCGGCGGGAAGTGCAGGCGGTACGCGCGCTCACCCACGCGAGCATCGTTGCAGTGCACGACTTCGTCGACGACGGCGCCTGGAGCTTCGTGGTGATGGAGTACGTGGCGGGCCCGGACCTCTCGGCGAAAGTGCGCCAGAGCGGTCCGCTCGGGGCCGGCGAAGTGGTGCTCCTGGGACGGGATATCGCGGCCGGCCTCGCAATGGCCCACCGCAACGGCGTGATCCATCGCGACGTGAAACCCCAGAACATTCTCCTCGGTCCGGACGGCCGGGCCCGCCTCACCGATTTCGGCTCGGCCCGGCTCGACGGCGTCACCGGTGTCACCCGCACCGGCGGACTGGTGGGAACCCTTGACTACCTTGCGCCCGAGCTCCTGGCCGGAGAGCGCGGCGATGGCCGGGCTGACCTCTATGCCCTGGGGTTGACCCTGCACTTCGCGCTCACCGGCCGGCTTCCCGACCGCCCCAACAGCCACGTTGCGGTCCCCGCGAGCGCCGAAGGCCACCGTCCATCCCGGGTAGCCGGCGCGCCCCGGCTCCCCACGTGGCTCGACGACCTGGTGGCCAGGGCCACCGCGGCAGCGCCGTCCCGCCGGTTCCCCTCGGCGGGTGCGATGGAGGACGCGATTGCCGCCGGCGGAGCCGCTCCGGCCGACGTCAGAACAGTGGAGCCGGCCTCTCAGTGCGCCCTCTGCGGCGAGGAAGATCCGTTTGGTCTGGGCCTCTGCGTGCGCTGTGGCGGCACCTCTCCCCGCGCGGCGGACCGGGCTGTGATCGTGACCGCTCCCACTGGAAGGGCGGATCGGGAGCGGGTGCGCCAGGCGGTGCAGGAGCTGCTCGGGGGACGGGTGGGAGCGAGGCTGACCGACTCGGCCGCCCGAGGTGAGCGCGCCCTGCTCCGGGTGCCGCCCGCGAGCACCGGGACCGTTCTCGAACACCTTGCCGCCCGGGGAATACCGGCGCGCGCGGTGCTTGCCTCACGCGTATGGACCGCGTTGCCGCTGCGCTACTACGCCCTCATCCTGGCGATGGCCGTCGTCGGCATGGCCGCAGGCCGCGTGGTGCCGGGCCTCGGATGGGCCGCGCCCGCGGTGGCATTGTGGTGGTGGTTCATGGGATTCCGGGAGATCCGCCGGCCCGCGCTGGTCTCGATCGGGCTCGCGACGGCGCTTCCAGCTGATGCGGAGCGCGAGGTGGTCGAAGCACTCACCGAAATGCGCGGCGGCACGGCCCGTCAGCTGCTGGCGGACATCGTGCGAACTGGCCAGCGCCTCGTCGGTGAAGGCGGCGCACTCGGGCAAGAGCAGCTGGGCCAGGTACTTGCGGGCGCCAGCCGGGCGGCGCGCCAGGTCGAGGGGCTGGATGAGAGCTTGGTGCACCTCGATCGCCGGGCCGAGGCCGGCGCGGATGCGCGACTGGTTGGCGCGCAAGACGCCATCATGCGCGGGCGTGACCGCCTCGTTCAGGAATTGCTTGACGTCCTCACTGCCTTGGGCCGCACCCAGGGACGAATTGCCCAGGTCGGGGACGGAATCTCTTCGCTCGCCGCCGAGCTCGAGGCCTCCCTGTCGGCCAATGCCGCGGCCCGGCGGGAGGTGGAGGAGTATCTGCTGCAGGTATAGAATTCACCATGCCCGCCTACGTCGTCGTCGAGATCGATGTCACAGACCCCGAAACCTACGAGCGCTACAAGTCACTGGCCCCGCCCTCTATCGCGAGCCATGGCGGACGATATCTGGTGCGCGGAGCGCCGGTCGAGTGTCTCGAGGGCAGCTGGCGCCCCCCGCGCTTCGTGCTCCTGGAGTTTCCCGACGCTGGGCGGGCGCGCGCCTGGTGGTCATCGCCGGAGTACGCGCCCGCCAAGGCGCTCCGTCAGTCGAGCGCGGGGACCGCGATGATTCTGGTCGAGGGGGTGTCCAGTATCGGATAATCATTCGTGTCGGAAGGACACTTTCCAGGGAACTCCCTCGCGCCACTGCGTGGGTAACCGACGGTGGCTGGCGGACTTTGCGCTTCGAAAGGTGAGGGAACGGACCCTGCAGTACTCCGGCTGACTCTTCCAGCGAGCTTTTACAATGCGTCGGGCAGTCTTCCTCCTCTGGGCTTCGGGCCTCGCCGCGGGATGCAGTGAGTACGGAGGTCCCTCTACGCCCCATGGCGTCTACGCGCTGGCCCGGGTGGGCAGCGTCCATCTGCCGGTTTCATTCAACGGAGACGGTACGCCACCCTTCCTGCTGGCGGATACGCTGCGATTGGCCCAGGATCGGCCGCGCAACGAGCAGCAGATTCTCCGGCGGATCACCGTGATGCAGCAGCAGTTGAACGGTGCCAGCACGCGGAGCGAGGCCGAGTACGGCTACGAGATCAGCAATGGCGTGTTCGCCTTTGTGGACTGCCCAATCGGCTCGCTCTGCATCGCGTCGCTGGTATACGCACCACGATCGTTCCGAATCGTGGGCGACAGTCTCCTCGAGGTCCTTCCGCCCGGGGCCACCAGTCAGCCCCACGTGTACGGCATGGTGAGGTTCTGATGACCACGAGGAGGCTCCTTGCCCTCGGCGCGCTGGCGCTGTTTGCCCTTCCGACGGGGCTGACGGCCCAGGCGTACGGACCCCCCGGTCCATTGGTTTACGTGGTAGCCACCAGCGCGTCGACCCAGCGGGAAGCGGGAAGATTGATGCGTTTCTGCCGGTGGAACCATACCACCGCGCTCAAGGACGCCGACATGGTACTGGTGGTGGTCCGAAGTTCGGGCTCGACGCCGCTGCACTCGTTCTACGATTCCGCGAAGTGGCTGGTTGACGACGCGTCCAGCCAGCTCAATGAATCCGGCTCGCTGTTCCATACCTATCTCTATTCGATCCGGAAAAACCTTTCCCTCGACGAGGCAAACCACCGGACCTACGAGGCCGAACGCGGCATCTCCGAACAGGATCTCCGCGGTCCACGCTATCGATTGGGATTGGGGTGTGATGCGTATTAGACGCTACTGCCCCCCCACCGGTCGGGTCGCGGACTCGGGCCGTCCGGCGTTCAGATCGTTCCAGTTGAGTATCGCGTTGAACCCCAGGAAGTAGGTGCCCTGGGTCTGCCACCGCCAGAACGGCCGGATGGCAAACATCACCACGTGGCCGCGCCCGACCGGCGCGTCCACCAGTTGCGCCCGGCCGGCCAGCGCCTGCCCGCCGACCAGGGTGCCCGACAGCAGCATGTCGTCGGGGCTGGCGGGGAACTGCACCACCACCCGGGGACGCTCCCCGGCGGGCGGGGCAACCTGTCCGAATCCCCCTGTCCCGCCGCCGCCCGGAGCAGGGGCCGCCGACGGAGGGGCCGGCGCGGGCGCCGGAGCCGCACCCTCGGGGGTGTAAGGTGAGAGCTTCAGTCGGTTGGCCATCGGGGTCGTAAGCTGGCCGACGCCAGGAATGCTTGCGCCGCCCCCACCGAAGCCGCCCAAACCGCCCCCGCCCCCGGTGCTCAGCACCGGGTTCTGGCTGAAGTACACCGGGAGCTGGCTGCCCTCATACCCGTAGGCCAACGGGCTCTTCTTGTCCACGATCATCCCCCGCAGCAGCGTGCCGCGCGCGAAGAGACCCGAGGGCGTCTCCACCGTGACTCCACTGGTCAGGTTGTACTCGGGGAATATGGTGGCGGTGGAGCCCTCGGTGATGAGCGTGCCGCCCTCACTCACGAATTTGTAGAGCTCCATCAGCCCTTCGAGCCCCATGCCACCACGAATATCATCGCTCTGGTCGAGGGCGCCGAGATTCGGAGTGGCCTGGGACTTCCTGTAGGGGAGCGGGGCGCCGGCGCCCTTTGAAATGCCATTCACCTGCCCCTGCGCATTGCCGCCCACGTGGGGGAAGATGACCACGTCGAATTTCGCGCGGAGGTTTCCCTCCCGGAGCTTCTGGTCCGCGAAGTAGGTGTAGGGCACGCCGTAAGTATCGAGCGCAGCGCGGACCCAACCCTCGTTCTGGGTATTTGCCCAGCTGTGGATGTACCCGATTCGGGGCACGTCGAGCTCGTGGGATTTCACCGTCGGCGCCGCCGCCATCCCGTACCCGGACAGGCCGAGGTCTCGAAGCGCGGGCTCGAGTCTGGCGCGGTCGGCGTTCGCGATAATGAACGCCCCAGCCCGGAATCGGCGACCGCCCGCTTCGAAATCCTCCTCCGCCGCATGCATCGCCACGCCGGCAAATTTGAACCGGAACGTCATCAGGTTGTTGTCGGTGGTGTGATCCACCACCACGGTGCTGCCGGCACCCTGGATTCCGCCTGCCGCCTTCGCGTCGGCGGTCAGGACCGCTGCCTTCTGGTCGAGGCAGTTTGTGTCGGTACAGGTGTTGACCACGATGTTCCGCATCAGCTGGAAGGTCCAACCCGTGTCATCATAGGGCGAGGGATTGCCAGGCGCGTAGTTCTGTAGTGCGAAGTACATGTCGGCAAGCGTACGGTACGGCTGGTCCGCGCGGATCAGGTAGTCCCCTGCGGCGACGTCGAGTGTGCCGGCCTTGAACGGCGCGGCGACTACGCCGATCTCGAGACCCTGCCGGCGCAGCTCGTTGACGGCATCAGCCGCGTCGGCCTTGCGACGCTGCGCCGCGGGAATGACCCAGGCGTAGGTGGGGCCGTTTTTTCCCTTGTCCACCGAGCGCTTGTTCTTGAGCCAGTAGTTCTCGAGATAGAGCTCCCGGTTCTTCCCCACGTGGCTCAGGGCCAGCAGGACGCCCGACTGCTGAATGTTGGTGTTGTTCCGCGGGCCCCAGTTGATCGACGCGAGCGGGGGGTTGGGCCGGAACCACTCGCGGCTGGTGGTATTGGCGCCCGGCCGTACGGTGTAGTTGTCCGGTCCGTAGCTCTGGACCTCGTAGAACCGCCCCACCGCGTTGTGTGAATGCGCGATGAAAAACATGTAGTTGGGTACCCACCCGTCGTAGAACCCGTAGGTCCAGACGCCCGGGACGCCACGCTTGGTCATCTCCATCACGTCGTTCTGCGCCAGCATCCACCACTCGTTGATGGTGATCGCGTCGAGCTGCTCATTGTAGGGACCGGTACCGGTCGACGCATAGAGATAGGTGGAGGATTCGTGCAGGTCGTGCAGGATCGTCGGCTTCCACGCAAGGACCGTCCGGGTCACGGCGCGAGTCAGCTGGAGATATTGGCCCATGCCGTCGCGGTTGTTGTCGTGGGCCACGTACTTGCCCCAGTACATCAGCGGCAGCCGGGCGTCTCCCGTCGCGCGCTTCTTGTTGAAGTAATAGGTATCCACCTGCTTCTCGCGGCCGTCCACCTCGAGGACCGGCGTGATGAAGGTGATCACATTGTTCCGGATACCCTGGATGAACGGAGTTTCCTCGACCGCGAGCCGGTAAGCCAGCTCCATCAGCATCTCGGGGCCGCCGTTTTCGGTCGAATGCATGCCGCTGGTGAGCCAGTAGATGGGCCTGGCAGTCCGGATGAGCTGACGGGCCTGTTCCTCGGTGGTCTTCCGGGGATCATTCAGCGCCGACAGCATCCCCTTGTACCGCTCGAGATCACGAATGGTGGCCTCGTCGGCCACCGCCAGGAGCACGATGTCGCGCCCTTCTTCCGTAGTGCCGATCTTCCAGGTGGTGATGCGGGGTGACGCCTGGTCCAGCGCCGCGAAGTACCGGTGAATATCCTTCGCGTAGGTCAACTCGCCGGGAGTACCCACGATCCGGCCGGTGAACTTGAGCGGGCTGGGCACCGTCGATGAGGCCGGCAGATGATCCACCAGCTCGGTCGTAATCCGGGCGTCCTGGAGGTACTCCTTGATCTTGGCGGTATACTCCGCGTCGATTTTCTGTCCCGGGGCCTGGGCCACTGCCGTGGCGGCGGCGGACCAGGCGACGACGGTCAACGCGAGCCATGCCTTGGACTCGGGCATCCTGCCTCCTTGGAGCTGTTCGCGGGGGGCGCCGGGCCGGGCCAGCCGAGCGTCAACTCTATGAATACGCGAAGCCCCACGATTACGTTAGATGGCCCATGACCCTTCATCGTACTCGAGGTCCGATGCGCCACCTGGTCCGCCAATCGCTCCTGGTCGTTTCGACCTGTTCAGCGGGCCTGACGGCCTGCTCTGACAACAACACGGTCGCACCCACCCCCATCGAATCGACGACCTTCGCGCCCGTGCTCGGCGTCGACCTCGCTGCCAGCACCAAGGCGCCGTCCGGGCTCTACTACCGGGACATGACGGTCGGCACCGGCGCAACGGTCGCCAACGGGCAGCAACTGTCCATGCGCTATACCGGCTGGCTGGCCAACGGGACCCAGTTCGACAGCAACGTCAACGGCAGTCCCTACGTGTTTCGGCTGGGGGCCGGGGCGGTGATCGACGGATGGGACCTCGGCATTGTCGGCATGAAAGTGGGCGGCCGCCGCCAGCTGATCATCCCCTCGGCCCTGGGATACGGCCCCGGCGGCTCGGGCTCGATTCCGCCCAACGCCGTCCTGGTCTTCATCGTGGACGTGCTGAGCGCGCAGTGAGGGGGGCGTCCAGCGCCTCGACGGCCTCGGTCCAGCGCGCCATGGCATCATCCCGGGCCCGCTTCGCGTCCTTGAGCTCCCGATCGAGCCTTCCCGCAGTGCGGGCTCCGTCGGCGGCGCCGTCGTACAGGGCGGGATCCGCCAATGCAGCCTCCAGCTCCGTGATCCGCGCTTCAAGCCGGTGGACTTCCTCCTCGCGCGCCGCCGCCTCGCGCCGGGTGGCGCGCTGCGCGCCTTCTTCCTCTTTCCTCCCCGCGGCGTTCTTGCGGGATTCCGAGCGCACCGCGGTGCGCGCCGCCTGCTCGCCCTTCTGGCGCGCCGTATCGCGCTCCTTTTTCCGCTCCGCGGCGTGCAGCTCCCATTCGACGAAGGGTCCGCCGTAGTCCTCGATGCGGCCACCGTCGAAGGCCCACACCCGGGTCGAGAGCTCGCGCAGGAAGGCGCGGTCGTGGCTCACCAGGATGACCGTACCCTCATATGCATCGATCGCGTCTTCGACCGCCTCGATGGATTCGACATCGACAAGGTGGCCGCCGCCTCGCCCGGCACCGAGTTCAAGGGGGCGCCGGAAGGCTACGTCAAGATCCACGACAACCACCACCTGTGGAGCAAGACGCGCATCGGCATGGCGCAGGCCGATGGCCAGTACAAGGTGGTCGC
>JANNGX010000264.1:0-30852 GCA_031404115.1 Gemmatimonadales bacterium
TCCCTGCGATTCGGTGGCCGGCACCCGCTGAACCCGGTGCACCCCGGATTCCCTCCGGAACAGCCCGTAGGCATCCGGTCCGCGAATGGCGATGATCGCTTCCTTGACGCCACCAAGGGTCGCCTCGCTCATCGTCAGCGGTTCGACCTTGAGCCCCCGGCGCTCCGCGAAGCGGGTGTACATCCGCACGAGGTCGGCAGCGAAGAGTCCGGCTTCGTCCCCGCCGGTGCCGGCCCGGATTTCGACAATTGCATCGCGGTCTTCGAGGGGGTCGCGCGGAACCAGCAGCTCCTCCAGTTCGCGCTCGATTCCGCTGATCTCGCCAGGAAGACGGTCAAGGTCGGCCTTCACCAGTACGGCAAGCTCGGGATCGGCCTCCTGCGCCAGTTCCCGAGCCTGTTTCAGATCTTCGTTGAGACGAGCGAGCCGATCGGCGGCGCGGACGATGGGCTGGAGGCGGGAATGCTCGCGGCCAAGGGCGGAGAACCGCTCCGCATCCTTGGCCGCTGTCGGGTCGGATAGCGCGGCCGCGACCTCCGCCGCCCGCGCGAGCGCTTGGCGGAGTCGGGCCTCCACGGATTACTGCGCGGCAGTGGGGGCGGGCTGCTCCGAGCCGTACTTACGGCGGAACCGGTCCACTCGGCCGGCCGTATCCATCAGCCGCTGCTTGCCGGTGAAGTACGGGTGGCAGGCATTGCAGACCTCGACATGAATCGAAGCTGCAGTACTCCGGGTCGGAAACTTATTCCCACACGCGCACACCGCCTCGATCGTGCGGTACATGGGATGGACTTTGGGCTTCACGTTGACACTCCAGATTCGTAAGTCGTTGTGAGCCATGCAATTTAGCTGGTTGAGTCCGGGGAGGCAACCTGCGCCAGGACTCCCGCGCCGCGCCCACGGTGAGACGACCCCGGGGGGGGGCGAGTCCCCCTTGACGGCGCGGCCAGCGGCCGCCCACACTACCGAGTTGACTGCTGCCGCCCTCGATCGACCCCCCGCGGGGAGGACACGTGGCCCTCGATCCGCTGGATGTGCTGCGCACTGTTCCGCTCTTCAAGCAGGTCCCCGAGGCGGATCTCGTCGCGTTCGCCCGTCTGGTGCGCGAGCGGCGCCGTCCCAGGGGCGGCATGATTCTCTCCCAGGGGGATCCCGGTGACGCACTCTTCCTGATCCGAAGCGGTCAGGTTAAGGTGAGCGTGGTGGCCGAGGACGGCCGGGAGGTGATTCTCTCGGTCCTCGGCGCGGGAAGTTTTTTCGGGGAGCTGGCCCTCCTCGACGACGAACCGCGCTCGGCCCACGTCATTGCGATGGAGGACACCGTCCTGCTCCAGCTCCATCGTGAAGATTTCCGCGGCCGGCTCAAACTCTCCCCCGAGCTCTCCATCTCGCTGCTGCGGGAACTCTCCCAGCGGCTTCGCCGTGCCGATGATACCATCGCCAGCCTGATGTTGCTGGACGTGAACGGCCGCATCGCCAATCTGCTGCTCGAACTGGCCCGGGAGGAGGGTGGTGAGACGGGCACCCGCATCACCCGGCGCCTGACCCATGCTTCCCTTGGACAGATGGTCGGCGCGAGCCGCGAGACCGTTTCGAGGACGATGCGAAATCTGGTGCTCCGCAACGTCATTTCCGTGACGCGGCGGGAAATCGTCCTGCTGGACATCCAGGCCCTCAGGCTGGCTGCTCAGCGGGCGATTTGAAGTCACCTGTCCAGGAAACGGGATTGGGGACCCCTGGAATGGACGGTGACCGGGATCACGGCGCCGGATTCCCGGTCATGCCATCTTATAAGTGTCATGCAGTCAATGAGTTGCCTACCAGAGCAACCCGCCTAAGTGGCAGGGCTTGGTGGTAGGGTTCTTGCGAATCGGGTAGTCTGCTGAACCAGGCCCTTAAGGAGGAACAGATGAGCTTCACCGGCAGGATGGCTGGACGGATGGCCCGCACCGCCGTTACGGTGACGGTGCTGGTAGCGGCCGCCACGGCGCCGGCCACAGCCCAGGACAGCCGTCCCGGTATAGCAGTATTGTCGTTCGAGAACGGCGGGAGTTACGGCAAAGACAAGGAAGATTTCGACGCGCTGCGGAAGGGCATCGCCGCGATGCTGATCAGCGAGCTGGCGCAGAACCGAAATGTTCGCCTGGTGGACCGGGGCGAGATTCAGCGGCTGCTCGACGAGCAGGGGCTGGCCGTGGCGGAGCGGGTCGACCGCGAGACGGCCGCGAAAATCGGGAAGCTGGTGGGAGCTCGGTACATGATTGCCGGCTCCTTCATCGACCTCTACGGAGACTTTCGGGTAGACGCGCGCATCATCGACGTGGAGACCGGAGAGATTCTGAAGGTCGTGCGCAGCGATCCCAAACTGCACGATCGCCGCGACATGTCGCGGATGATTCAGTCCGTGGCCGAACGAATCATGGTGGATGCGAAGCTGCCACCGCTCCCCGCCGGCACTGCGCAGCGGCCCGCCGTGCCCACGGAGGCGCTGGCGCTCTTCAGCCGGGCGTTGCTGTACCAGGATCGTGGCGACAAGGCCAAGGCCGTGGAGTACTACCAGAAGGCGCTGGACGCCTACCCGGCCTACACTGAGGCCAGCGAAGGGCTCAGGAAGGCGCGGGGCTCCTGAGTCCCGCCCACAGTCCGGCATGGATCGGCAGGACAAACGCGATGAGCTCCAGATTCTTCTGAGAGAACATCGGCAAGAACTTGAGCGCCAGACCCAGCGCCGCCAGCGCCGCCACAACGAGCGCGAGGCGGCGCGCGGGTTTCTGAGCCCACACCCTCCCGCGCACCGCCGAGGGCAGCACGACCGCCAGCGCCAGCGCCAGGAGATTGAGGAGCAGTACGTTTTCGTTGTTATAGGCCACCCGGTGAGCACTAAAGGCCCAGAGCCACGTCAGGACCAGACCAAGAATTCCCGAGAGCAGCGCCCACAGGGTGGCCAGCGCGAGAAAGAGCCAGCGACGTACTCCCAGCTTCGCGCGGCCTGAGGCGAGCGGTTCAGCGACCGCGCCCGGCCGGCCGAGCCAGGCCAGGAGCCCCCCGAGCAGGAGCCCCACGCCCAGATAGCGCAGCGTCCAGTCGGCAGGCCGGAGGGGAACCGGCCAGCGTCCTCCTTCCGCGAGCACCCGCGCCTCCATCACCACCGGACGCGCCATGCCATCGGCCCCGGGTACCGTAATGCTGTCCAGGTGCTCGCGAAGCCGGATCGGGAGGAACATCTGCTCCCAGCGAGACATCTCGCTGTCCACCGCCCGGCCCAGCCCCACCATCAGGCCGGTGTAGATCACCGGATCGTGCTGGTCGAGCCGCCGGGTCTCTTCCCTCCACGTGAATCCCGAGGGTGCGGTACCGTAGCGCGCGATCGCACCGCCCAGCACCCGATCCAGCGCGTCGCGGATCCGGGTGGAACAGTTGTCACGGTAATAATCGTAGGCATAGCCTGCGTTTTCCGGCCGAATGTTCCATTCCAGGAAGCTTCGGAGATCGTGGCGTTGCAGCGGTGTCAGGTCGAGTACCTGGGCCCAGACCTTCCTTCCCTCCCGGCTGTAGAAGTCCACCATCCGGGCAACGTCGTTGGTGTCGCCCATGGAGTACCACATCTTGCCTTGGGCAAAATGGAGGAAGAAGTTGGGCGCCTCGAAGTTGAAGCGGCCCCAGTCGTACAGATGGTCCGTCCCGGTCGCGGCGTCGTGGAGCCAGATGCCGTTGTGCCCGAACCGCTCCCAGAGGAGGCCGCCGGTTTCGAAGGTGAGGAGGGTGACGGTAAGCTCGGAGCCGGGGACGTCGGTGACCGGTGACCGGTGACCGGTGACCGGTACCTGAACGGGCACGGCATTCACCGGTAACTGGTAACTGATCACCGGTAACGCTGTCGCGAGGAACGTCGCGATTAGCGGAGCCCTCACAGCGCCACGTCTTTGCCGGTGTCGGCGGACTGGTAGATCGCCTCGAGCACCTTCAGCATCGTGATGTGTTCGGTGAGTGCCGGGGCCTCGGCCGTGCCGGAGACCGCCGCCAGAAAATGGGCCCACTGGGCCCGGAACGAGGCGGTGAAGGAGTTCTCCCGGGAGAAACTGCCGGTCGGAGACACATCGTGGGGCAGGCCGTTGAGCTCCTTCCAGACATGCAGCGGATTGATGCCGGCGGTGCCCTTCGATCCCCGGAGGCCAACGCCGAATCGCTCTCCTTCTCCGATGTGCCGCCAGGTCACGTCCACGAAGATCGACGCGCCATTCTCGCAGATCACGTAGGCGCTCCCCGACTGCTCCACGCCGCGTTCCCCGCGGGGCTTGGTCAGCGCCGCGCTGACCCGGACCGGGGTAGGGTTCCCGGTGAGCCAGAAGCAGAGGTCCAGCATGGTAAGGCCCAGATCGAGCATCGCCCCGCCGCCCGACTCGTCCTTGCGCTGGCGCCAGCCAAGCGCCGCGCGCGCGAACCGGGCCACATGCCAGCTGGAGCGCACGCTGTCGATCTCCCCCAGCTCGCCGCTCTGAACAAAGCTGCGCACCGCCTGCGCATCGGGCCGGTAGCGGTGGGTCATGCCCACCATCACCACTTTGCCGCGCTTCTCGGCGGCCCGGGCGATCCGCTGGGCTCCCAACGGAGTGAGGGCCAGCGGCTTCTCCACCAGGACATGGGCGTTGGCGGTCAGGGCCGCCTGGATATGGTCTTCGTGGAGGTGATTGGGGGTCGCGATGAGCAGGGCGTCCACTTCTTCATGCCCCAGCAGGTCCTCGATGTCGTCGAACACATCGCGGATCCCGAATCGCTGCGCGAGTGCCCTCGCCTTGGGGACGTCGACATCGCAGATCGCCGTCAGCTCGACATTCTTGAGCTTCTTGAGCACCGGGAGATGCGCCACCTGTACCACGGCGCCGGCGCCAATCAGTCCAATGCGGATGGGATCGCTCATGGGCAGGTTTCCCGCTCAGTAGGTGCGCGTGATCTCGGTACCCGGAAAATAAGCCGAGAGGATGTCCGCGTAGGAAAAGCCGGCCCGGGCTCGCCCGAGGGCCCCCCATTGGCACATCCCGACGCCGTGCCCGGCCCCGACCCCGTCTGCCACTAATTGCACGATGCGCCCGCCCTCCCGGCCAATCTGAAGATTGAACGTGGCGCTCCGAAGCATCCTCCCATCGCCCGAGCGCAGCACGAGACGGGCCACCGGACCGGAGACGGTGTACCCGCTTCCCTCCGTCACAATCTCGAGGTGCGCGACCCGTCCGGTCGGCGTCCGATCGACCACCCGAAGGTCCCGAGTCGATTCGGCCAGCTCGGCCGGTGCGCCGGCGGTGGGAAGCGTCTCTCTCAGAGTTCGGGCCAGCGCCTCGCCGGTCCAGCGTTCCTGCCAGCGGAAGCGCGGGGAGATGGCGCACCAGGCCCTCCCTCCCTCGTCCGCATCCCTGATCGAACGCAGGTAGGGCCGGTCCGCGTCCGCATATACCTCGATGCCGGCGGCGGTTCGGCCGCCGCATGTGGAGTGGAAGAATGCATCAATGAGGCGGCCCTCGAAGCGAAGCACCTGGCCGGCGGTTTCCTGAACCGCCTGGTCAGAGACAGGAGTCTCGAACCCGGTCCCGGCATAGGCCTGGTCGGCAACCGTGGCGAGCAGATCATACCCGCGAGCCCGCCATTGCCCCGCGCGGCGCAATGCCACCGTCCGTGAGACGACGGCCTGGGCTCGAAGCGCTGCCAGGTCCGGCTCGGCGCGCCTGCCCATCTCTGCGCCAACCACCCCCCGGAGGTACTGCTCAAGCCCCACGACGTTCACGACCATCACGCCGGAGGGGACGGTGGAAAGCACCGCGGTGCCGCGGTAGTCCCTCCCGCTGAGACGGACCGGACTCCCGGAATCGGCCGATTCCAGGATCAGCGTGGCCGAAGCCACCAGGTCTTCGGTGCTGAAGCGCACCCGCAGGCCTTCGGGAGTGGCCGTGATGACCGCAGGAACCCCGGCCGGAATCGCGATGAGGCTGCCGCCATCAGCGCCGCGAAGCATCAAGGCACCCCCCCCGCCCACAGTCACCGAGAGCATTCCCGGTACGACGGCAACCCGGACTTGTGGCACGGCGCCCATCGGCGTGGCCCCCGGCCCGAGCTCCGGCCGTGCACAGGCCGCGGCGAGGAGGATCGCCGCCAGCCCTGCCCGGCCCCACCGGTCAGCCACGGAAATTGCCGAACTTGAGCTCGAGCTCGAAATCCTGCGAGCGGAGGAAAGCGATGACCGTTTGCAGCTCGTCCTTGGAGGGACTGGTGATGCGCAGCTCGTCGCCCTGGATCGAGGATTGCACCTTCTTGAACCCCTGCTCCTTGATGGCTTTCTGGATCTTCTTGGCGATGTCCTGGGGAATCCCCTGGGTGAGGGCGATTTCGCAACGGACCGACGTGCCTGCCCCGGGGATCAGGTCCCCGGTCTTCAGATTCTTGAGCGGAACTCCGCGTTTGGCACACTTGACTTCGACGACCTCGAGGACCTGCTTCATGCGAAATTCGTCGTCCGCATGGAGCTTGATGACCGCTTTGGTCCGGTCAAATTCTATGGTGACGTGGGTGCCCTTGAAGTCGTAGCGTTGGGAAATCTCCTTCAACGCCTGGTTGACCGCGTTGTCGACTTCCTGGAGATCGGCGCCGGTCGAGACGTCGAACGAAGCGGTGCCAGCCATGCTAGGAAAGGAAGGATTCGAGGGCCTTGGAACGGCTTACATGACGGAGCCGGGAGAGCGCCTTTTCCTTGATTTGGCGCACCCGCTCCCGCGTGATGCCCAGCAGCGCACCGATTTCCTCCAGGGTCATCGGCTCCGGGCTGTCAAGCCCGAAATAGAGCCGGAGAATCTTGGCTTCACGTTCCTTGAGCCCCTTGAGCACCTCCTCGATGCACTGATTCAGGGCGTGCTCGAAGGTTTCGGCGTCGGGGCCGGGGTTTTGGTTGTCAGGCAGGTAATCCAGGAGCCGGTTGTCTTCTCCCGGCGTGAGCGGCGCATCGAGCGAGAGGTGATTCTGGGAGATGGAGAGGGTCTTCTGGACCTCCTCCATGTCGATATCCATTCCCTCGGCGATTTCCGCCGGGGTCGGTTCCCGGCCGAGCTCCTGAAGCAGCGCCGAGGAGCGCCGGGTGATCCGGTGGAGTGTGCCGGCACGGTTGAGCGGCACCCGGACAATGCGGCTCTGTTCCGCCAGCGCCTGGAGTATGGCCTGCCGAATCCACCACACGGCATAGGAGATGAACTTGATGCCCTTGGTCTCGTCGAATTTGTGGGCGGCGCGGATCAGGCCGAGGTTGCCTTCGTTGATCAGGTCGGAGAGGGAAACTCCCTGGTTCTGATACTTCTTGGCCACCGACACGACGAAGCGGAGGTTGCTGCGCACCAGCTTGTCGAGCGCCTCCGCCTCACCCAGCCGAATCCGCTGCGCCAGGGTAACCTCTTCCTCCTGCGCGATCAGCGGATAGCGGCTGATCTCGCGGAGATACTGGTCGAGCGACCCCTCGTCCGAAGACGTCGGGCCCCTTTTCGAGGAAGATCCGACTTGCAGCGGTTTCATTGCGGGAGTGGCGCCTCGTTCGTGCAGGAGTCAGGAGTCGACCCGCTGACCCCTAACGAATAACCCCGATTATCGCGGAGTCAATCGTAGTTGTCGATCTGGGCCCGCTGGAGCGTTCCGGAGTAGTCCACATAGCAGACCTTGGTCTCCGAATAGAAGTGGTATACCTCCCACCCGCCTTCCCGGTGCCCGTTCCCGGTCTGCTTCACGCCTCCGAAGGGCAGGTGGGCCTCGGCCCCGATCGTCGGAGCATTCACATAGGTGATGCCATTATCCAGGTCCCGCATGGCGCGGAACGCCAGGTTTACGTCCCGGGTGTAGAGTGAGCTGGACAGGCCATACCGCACACCGTTGTTGATGCGTACCGCCTCGTCGAAGCTGCCGAACCGCAGCACCGTGAGCACCGGCCCGAAGATTTCTTCCTGGGCCAGCCGGCTTTTCGGCCGGGCGCCGGCGAAGATCGTCGGCCTGAAAAACCAGCCGTTCCGGAGCCTGGGACTCCTGGGGCGCCGCCCGCCGGTGACCAGCTCGAGTCCTTCCTGCTGTCCGATGGCGACGTAACGCTCCACCTTGTCCCGCGCGGCCTCGTGAATCAGCGGACCAACCTGGCTGTCGTCCTTGCGGCCGTCGCCAAGGACCAGCTTCTCCGCGGCCTCGGCAAGCCGCCGGAGGAAGCGGTCATGGATCTTCCGGTGCAGCAGCAGGCGGCTGGTAGCAGTGCAGCGCTGCCCGGTCGTGCCGAAGGCGCCCCAGAGCACGCCGTCGAGCGCCAGCTCGAGGTCGGCATCGTCCATGACGATCATCGCGTTCTTCCCGCCCATCTCGAGCGAGAGCCGCTTGTGCATGCGGCCGCAGGTCTCGCCGATCTTGGCACCGGTGGCCGTGGACCCGGTGAAGGAGACGACCGGAACATCCGGATGCTCCACCAGGGGCTGACCCACCGTCGTTCCCCGGCCGTGTACCAGTTGGATGACCTCAGGCGGCAACCCCGCCTCGAGCAGCAGTGCAACCAGCATATGCACGGTAAGAGGAACATCCTCGGACGGCTTGATCACCACCGCATTCCCGCATACCAGGGCCGGAAACATCTTCCAGGTGGGAATCGCGAGCGGGAAGTTGAAAGGAGTGATGAGACCCGCTACCCCGATCGGCCGCCGGTAACTCATGGCCCACTTGGCCTGGAGCTCGCTCGGCACCGTGTGGCCGAAGAGCCGACGGCCCTCCGAGGCGGCGTAGTACGCCGTATCGATGCCTTCCTGCACGTCGCCCCGGGATTCGGCCAGAACCTTGCCCATTTCCCGAGTCATTTCGCGAGCAATCAACTCCTTGTCTCGGGTGAGCAGATCGCCCACGCGCTTCAGCACCTCCCCCCGGGCCGGTGCCGGGACCCGGGACCACTTGCGGAAACCCTCGATCGCGGAGGCGACCGCGGCATTCACGTCTTCCGGGCCCGAATCGGGAAAGCGCCCGATCAAATCGCGCGTATTGGCAGGATTCCGGTTTTCGAAGTACGCGCGGGTGGTGGGGGTGACCCAACGCCCTGCAATGAAATTCTTGAATGTCGTTGGCATTGGACTCAGTAAGCGGCGAGGAGCGAGCAGCGAGCAGGGGAATCCTTCACGGGCAGGTCCACACCGCAGGGTGCTTCGCGTACGACGATCGATCCAGCACCGTCTTGGCGAGGAGCCCGGCGCCCCAGAGCGTCACCAGGAGGGAGACGGCGTGTGCGAGGCCCATGCGACGGCTCCACGACGTGGCAACGCCCCAGAGGCCCGCCAGGACCACTCCTCCGGCGGCGGCGAGGTACGCATAGAGCAGCATCCCGCAGGTGTGGGCGTAGGGCCACTGGGTCACACCCACGGCAACCGCAACCGCCAAGGCGACGCGAATCCACGCGGTCAATACGGTGCGCCCGCTCCGCGCCGGCGGCGGCAAGGCGGGGCGGGCCGCCGGCACGGCCGGGCTTGCACCGCCCGGAACCGGCTTGCCGGGAGCCACCGCAGGCTGCTTGGCGATGATCTTGTCGATCTCCGCCATTTCCTTGTCCCAGTCGCGGTTTGGGCCGGTCACGTATCCTCGCGGGTCAGCTGGTGCTTCTCGATCTTCTTATACAGGTTCGAGCGGGGCATGTCCAGCGCCCGTGCCGTTTCGGCGACGTTCCAGCCGTGCTCCCGAAGTTTGATCAGCAGAAACGCGCGCTCGGCGTCCTGTCTGAAGTCCTCGAACGTCCCGGTGCGCCCTGTTTCCGGCGTCAGCTCGGGGGAGGCGATTCCATCGGGCGAGGGCAGCAGCCGTTCGACATCCGCCGCGGTAATCTGCTTGCCGGTCGCCAGAATCAGCAGCCGCTCGATCGCGTTCCGGAGCTCGCGCACATTGCCGGGCCAGGAACGGCGCTGCAGCGCGCGAACGGTCTCGGGAGTCACCGGCCGGGCGGCGACGCCCGTACCGACGCTGAGTGTGGCCACGAAGTGCTCGACCAGCGCAGGCACGTCCTCCAGCCGCTCCCGAAGCGGGGGCACCGAGATCGGCACGACGTTCAGACGGTAGAACAGATCCTCGCGAAACCGGCCGTCCTCGATCTCGTCCTCGAGATCCTTGTTGGTGGCCGCCAGGATTCGGACATCGACCTGGACCGACCGGGCCGCACCGATCCGGTTGACCACCCCCTCCTGCAGCACCCGGAGCACCTTCGACTGTGCCGACAGCGACATATCGCCGATTTCGTCGAGGAAGAGGGTTCCTCCGTCCGCCAGCTCGAATTTGCCGGCGCGATCGGCGAACGCCCCCGTAAAGCTGCCCTTCATGTGCCCGAACAGTTCACTCTCGATCAGCTCCGAGGGAATCGCCGCGCAATTCACTTCGATGAATCCCCGCTCCCGCCGGGGCGAGGCCTCGTGCAGCGCCCGGGCGACCAGCTCCTTCCCGCTGCCGTTCTCGCCCGTGATGAGCACCCGGGCGTGGGTCGGGCCCACCCGGTCGATCAGGGCGCGGACTTCTTCCAGCGCCGGACTGGTGCCCACCATCGGATAGCGGGTATCAAGCGCCCGCTTGAGCTCCCGGTTTTCACCGCTCAGCGCCGATTGGGAGAGCGCGTTGCGCAGGGTCACCAGCAATCGGTCGGTATCCAGCGGCTTCTCGAGAAAATCAAACGCACCACGCTGGGTGGCCTGGACGGCGGTGGCGATGGTGCCGTGCCCCGAGATCATCACCACCGTGGCCGGAGGGTCCAGATCGCAGAGGCGGCTCAGCGTCTCCAGGCCATCGAGACCAGCCATTTTCACGTCGAGCAGCACCACGTGGGGGCGGAACTCACCGCAGAGGGTGATGCCTTCTCCTCCCGAAGCCGCGGTGCGCACCTGCCACCCCTCGTACTCGAGCACCTGCCGGAGCGCGTCGCGAATTCCGCCCTCGTCGTCCACCACGAGCACGCGGTTCACTGTTCGCCCCCCGGTCGGGGCCGGCCGTACAGCGTCAGCCCCGCAGGCGTCACCCGGAGGCCGGTCACCCCGCTCGGCAGGGCCACCGGAATGCCGGAGCCGCCCACCCTCGGCGCAAAGCGGCGGATCTGGTCTTCCACGAACTTTTTCGGCACCGGCAGCCCCCGCACCCGGACGCGCTCCACCTCCCATTCGGCGTGACCCGCCCGACGAAACACCAGCCGCCCGCCGGCCTCGACGTATTCATGATCTCGCATCACGCTCGAAAGCGGACCCAGGGACACCGGCACTCGGCGGGTGTCCACCCGCGCACGAATCTCGACGTCATCGCGGTCGAGCCGGACCTCGATCGAATCCACCGCTTGCGGCACCACCCTGGCCGCCAGCTCCGCCGCCAGGCTGGCCAGATCGTCGGGGCTCAGCATCACGGAGTCGGCCCCGCCGGCCCGCAGCGCATCGACCCGCCGGAGAACGGTCTTCGCATCGGGGGGGGTGGCGCGACCACTCGCCCGGGGGGCCGGCCCCTCTGCGGTCCACTGGTGAATCTGGCGGCGGATCTCCCGGCGATAGGACCAGGCCGCATAACCCGCGAGGACGAGGAGCGCCAGGCCAAGGACTCGAAACGGCAGGCTGAGGCACCCTCTCACGGTTCCAGGACCTGCTCAAGGCGGACGCTGTAGACCGGCCCGTCGGTGGTGAGCCGGCTCTCGAACAGCACGACGCGGTCGGCGGTGAAGGGCTGACCCGGGGTCAATCCCTCGAGGTGCCTCATGGCGCCGGGAGGCAGCCGGAGGCCTTCGCGGACCCGTCCCAGCGTAATGTGGGGACGGAACGGCCGCCCCTCCGGCGCAAAGCCGATTTGTTCACCGCCCCGCTCCAAACGGTCCTGCAGCAGCTCCAGGTCGGCGCCAGACTGCAGCTCCAGCCGCAACACCTTGGGATGCTGGCGCGAGGGGAACGCGCCCCCGCCCTGGGGCACCAGCTGCATAGACCGCATTCCCTTGGTGGCGAATTGGACCATCTCCTCGATTGTTTCCACCCGGTCGGAGGTGACTTCGCCGAAGAATTTCAGGGAGATGTGCAGACCCTCATCGCGGACCCAGCGAACCGGCCAGTCCAGCGCGCGCATCTCCCGCAGCAGGTGGGCGGCTTCTTCTAGAGCAGGGGCGGGGAGCGGCACTGCGACGAAGAGGCGCATCAGGCGGGGCCGGGCTCGAGCACCAGCAGGCTGCCCCGACGGTACCCGCGCGGGTCCCGCTCCACCGAGCCGAATCCCAGCTCGGTGAATCCTGCTGCCACCTCGTCCCACCGCTCGTCGAGCCGCGGGAACTGATCGGGACGCACCTCGATGCTCGCCCGGTTTCCCAGGTGGCGGACCCTGAGGTCGCCGGAGAGGCCCAGGCGCCGCAAGAGGGCCTCACCCGCCTCCACCTGGCCCAGGCGGTCCCGGGTTACCGGAAGCCCGTACCGAATCCGGCTCGAGAGGCAGGGCGCCGCGGGCGCGTCCCAGATGGGGATGCCCATCGCGCGGGCCGATCCACGGATCTGCGCCTTCCCGAACCCGAGCTCGGCGAGCGGGGAGCGCACCCGCCATTCGGCGCCCGCAACGAGCCCCGGCCGGTGTTCCTTCCCGTCGTCGGCGTTGGTGCCGTCGATCACCGAATCGAAGCCCTCGGCGCGGGCCACCGCCCCGAGGCGAGTCCAGAGCTCCGCCTTGCAGAAATAGCAGCGGTCTACGGAGTTGGCGAGGTAGCGGGGATCGTCGAGCTCGCGCGTCTCCACCTCGCGGAGCGGCACCCCGAAGCGATGCGCCACTTCCAGCGCGGCACGGTACTGGGTGTCGGGGTAGGAGGCGCTCTTGCCGATCACGGCCAGGAACCGTGTCGGCCCCAGCGCCTGAGTGGCAGCCACCGCCAGGAGCGCCGAATCCACCCCGCCGGAGTACCCGAGGAGGACGCGGCCGAACTCTCGGAGATGTTCCTGCAGGCGGGCGACATCGTGCATGGAGGGAAAGGTAGCCACGTCGCGGAGCAACGGTAGCCGATTTAGCTTAGGAGGATGCCCGCCCCCGCCTGGCTTTCCGCCGGACACCGCCTCCAGATTCCTCGTGGGGAGGTGAGCTATCGCGCCACGCGAGCCGGCGGCCCGGGGGGTCAACACGTCAACACCTCATCGACCCGGATCGAACTCTGGTGGAACCCTCGCGAAAGCACTGCCTTGACCGACCGCCAGCGGGCGCTGCTGGAGGAGCGCCTCGGCCACCGGCTGGACCAGGAGGGATGGCTCCGACTGGTGGAGGCCGGGAGCCGAAGCCAGCTCCGAAACAAAGCGGCGGTCACCGAGCGCTTCCTGACACTGGTGGCCCAGTCGCTCCGGCCCACCAAGGTGCGCAAGCCCACCGCGATTCCCCGGGCCCAGAAGACGAGGCGCCTGGACACCAAGCGCCTTCGGGCGGGAGTGAAACGCCTGCGCGGCAAAGTGCGTGGCGATGAGTAGGTGGTTCGATCACGCGGGTGACCGGACGTACTTCCTCCGGGTGGCGGGATTGCTGACCGCGTTCTGTACCGTCATCGCCTTTGTCCTCGCCCTCGCATTGTTCAAGGAGGATCGGATCGGCCCCGGCGGCTTCGTGGGAATACTCCTGCTTGGGCAGCTGGCGGCCGCCCTGCTGACCGGACTGATCTGGGCCGGCGTCGGGGTGAGCAGCCGCGCCCTCGTGACCACCATGACCGGTGCGGGCAACATCAAGGCCGCGCCCAGCTACTCCTACCAGGAATCATTGGTCGCCAGGGGCAGGTACGCCGAGGCGGAGCAGGCGTATCAGGATCACATCGCCCGCGAGCCACATGATCGCGACGCCCGCCTTGCACTCGCCGCCCTGATCCGGGACCACATGAAGGACGCCACCCGGGCGGAGCGGCTCTTTCTCGAGACCCGCGCCCTGGGGCCCACGCCGGCCCAGGAATACGGGATTGCCAACGCACTGATCGACCTCTACCAACGGACCGGACAACGCGGGCGGGAAATGGCGGAGCTGGCCCGCTTTGCCGATCGCTACCGCAACACCGACGGGGGCAGCAGGGCTGGCAGGGCGTTGCGGCAGCTCAAGGAAGCCGCGGGCGGGGAGGGCGGACTCGGATGGCGCTACTTCGGCTCGCGGCAGATCCGCGAGGCGCGAGCGTGGGCGGCGGAAGGGGGCATCGCCGTGCACGAAAACATCTGGAAATCGCGGAGGCGGAGAACCTGCCACCTGCTGGCGCGCGGCGAGACGGAGCTCGTCGCTGCCGCGCGTTCGGTGGGCTGCGAAGCCCAGTGGATTCAGCGCACCCGGACCGTGCATTTCGATCTGGTCGAGGGCTACCTCGAGCGGGCCCTGCGGCGATGCGGGGTGACCGTGCAGCACCTCTCACGGTAGAGAGCAGCACGTTGTCAGGTGTGGGTCCGGCGCGCCACGGGAATGACCAGTCGTTCGGCGGTATGCGTCTCCGAGAACTTCGCGACCTTGTTGGCGACCAGGCCCAGCGCCCTTGCCGTGGCAAAGACCGCGGTGTCCTTCACGCCCTCCCTGCCCTTCGGGTGGATCACCCAGAGCCCCGCATCCTGCCGAAGAATATTCCGCGCCTTTTCCAGGCGGGCCAGGTCCGCCTCCGTCTCGACCCCGATAAATACCAGATCGGACTCGGGGCGGAGCCGTCCCCATGAGAGCGCGCAGCCGGTTGCTTCCAGCTCAGCCTTGAACCCGGGATCCGTGAGCCGCACGACCGACACCTTCATGGCGGGCTTCACGCCCAGCTTGTCGAGCCGGGACCTGGGGTTCCGGATCCTTTCGGACCAGCGGGCCGCAAGGGGCCCAAGATGGAGGGTTGTCTGTCCACTCCCGTGGGTCAGGACGAGGCGTTTTCCCACCACCTCGACCCGGATGATGGCCGTGAAAGGAATCATCTCGCGGACCCCGCCCCGCACGATCACGGAGTCGGACTCCAGCAGCACCCGCGCCTCCCCCGCCCCGGCTGGTGATTCCACCCGGCACACCGCTTCCAGACCCATGCGTCGAGCCCCCTAGTCGCCCGCGACCTGCCTGGGATTCATGCTGAGCCGCTGGGTGAGTTCCCGCAGGAATCGTTCAATCGCCGGCCGCGGCAGCTTGAGCCGGACGAGCACTCGGCGGAATGGGTTTCGGGACGAGATCCGCTCTGTGACCGTCACCTCGGTTCCCAGCGGGGTCGACACCAGGTCGAAGGTACGCATCGGAAGTTTCGGCTCGCCCCCGGCGGCGGCTTGAATTACAAGGCGCCGGGGGGGGTCGGCAAGGGAGAGCTCGACCACCCGCGGTCCATCTCGACCGAGTTCCCGCCAGGCCGGCTTGCCCATGAGGTCCGGGAGGCGCTCCACTGCGATGACATCCGACCGCCACAGCGGCATGCCGTCGAGGTCCGTGAGCACGCGCCATACCGTCTCCGGAGGCCGGCCCACGACGGCACGGCTGGTGCTCGTACGTTCGGCGGGGAGGAAGATCCCCACGATGAAGAGTGCCGCGATCGCGCCCGCCAGGAGTGCCAGCCCGATCCTTGCCCTGCGCCTCCGAGCCCTCTGCTTTCGCCGGTCGGTCCAATTCATTGTCGCGGGTGTCTCCTGGGTGAGCGGCGTGGATGCACCATCGCTCCGGGCAGTCCGCCCACCGCGCCGGCCAGCAGGCGCAGTCCGGCTACGACCGCCGCCTGCTCCGGCGGGTCCAGCCGCGCCAGCGCCTGGCGAACCCGCTCTGGATCGAGTAGCGACCGGAGCCCCCTGAGCCGGACGCCCGCCTCGGTGAGCCGGACCTGGACTCGGCGGGCGTCGGCCTGGTCCCGCTCCCGGGTGACCAGCCGAAGCCGGGCGAGCTGAGTGAGCTGCAGCGACGCGGTCGCGCTGGTGACTCTGAGCCGCGCGGCGAGATCGCTCACGGTGATGGGGGTGCGGGAGTCGAGGTGCTCGAGAATCCCGGCCTGGTGATCCGACAGGCGCTTGCCGCTGACCGGATCGCGCAGGTGGCGACGGCGGCAGGCGGAGTGGATGGTTGGATAGGCCGAGAGGATCGCGTGGACGGCATCATCGAGCACTGGCACAACATGGCGCATATATTTTGATTTGTCAAATCAAATTATTATCAGAAACCGGGCTCCTCTTGCCGCCGTCAGGACAATGGCACAGTCTTCTCTCACGTCGGCTCACGCCGGACACCACCCAATGATCCGCCTCTTCGCCCCTCCGACCCGCGACGTCTTCCTCCGCCCCGATCCCGCGACGGTGGCCAATTTCATCGTGCACGTTGGCGTCTGCGTGCTTCTGCTGGTGCCCCTCTCGCGGGTGGCCAAGGAGCAGATCTTCGACCGGCTGGTGGTGTTTCTGGTGCCGCCGCAGGAGGAAACCGGCGCCCGGGAGCGCGATCTCGGCCAATCGACGGTCAGTGCGGTGGCCACCGATGGCGGCGTGGCCACGGGGCAGTCGGGCCCGACCGGCGAGACCGATCCCCTCCCGGTCAAGGGGGCCCTGCCCGCCCTCGACCCCACTGATATCGTGGCTCCCGCCACGATCCTGCCCGGAGACAATGCGCTCTCCGAGATCGAGGTGGACAGCACGGTCTTGCGAGATCCCACGAGCGCCGCGCCGGAGTACCCCAGGAACCTGCTGGACCGGGGTATCGAGGGATCGGCGTCGGTGCGGTTTGTGGTGGGCACCGATGGCGTGGTCGACACCATTACCTACCGCGTGCTCCGGGCGACCCATGGCGATTTCGCCGTGGCGGTCCGGCGATCCCTCAACGGCATGCGTTTCCGCCCCGCGATTCGCGCCGGAACCAGAGTGCGCCAGCTGGTCGAGCAGACCTTCAGTTTCCGTATTGCTCCGAGAGACAGCCTGCTCGCCGTTCCCCCGAGGCCGCCGGCGTGACCAGCGTCGATCTCAACGCGGACATCGGCGAGAGCTTTGGGCGCTATACGCTCCCCGGAGAAGACGACCTGCTGTCCCTCGTCACGTCCGCGAACCTGGCCTGCGGATTTCACGCCGCCGATCCCCTGGTGATGCAGCGGTCGGTGTCCGCCGCCGCGGGCCGCGGCGTGACCATCGGCGCCCATCCGAGCTATCCGGACCGGGTCGGGTTCGGGCGCCGGGAAATGGCGGCCACCCCGGCGGAAATCGCCGCCGACGTGACCTACCAGGTTGGCGCGCTCGACGGGTTTTGCCGGGCGGCAGGCACCCGGGTGCGCTACGTGAAGCTCCATGGCGCCCTGTATCACCGGGCGGCGCGAGACCGCGACGTGGCGAAAGCGGTGGCGTTTGCCCTCCGGCAGCTGGACAGCGATCTGGTGGTGCTCGGCCCGGAGGGGAGCGCGCTCTTGCATGCGGCCTCCGAAACGGGCCTGGGTGTGGCCCGCGAGGCCTTCGTGGACCGCGCGTATCTGCCGGACGGACAGTTGGTACCCCGGGGAACCCCCGGTGCCATCCTGGACGATGTGGCCGCCATCGCGGAGCGGGCGCTGCGCATGGTGCAGGACAAGAACGTGGTCGCCATCGACGGAACCCGGTGCATGGTGCGGGCCGATTCCCTGTGCGTCCATGGCGACGGGGTCATGGCGGTCGAGATCGTGCGAGCGGTGCGCCAGCGGTTCGAGGCCGGGGGCATTTCCCTCGCCCCGTTCGTGAAATGAGAGGGGACGCGCCGCCGGTCCTGCCGCTCGGCGAGGCGGCATGGACGGTGGTGCTGGGCGACACAGTCGATCCGGAGCTGCACCGGCAGGTCACCGGTCTCGCCGAACGGATTCGTGCCGCCAACCTTCCTACTGTCATCGAGATCGTGCCCGCCTACGCCGCGGTGACCGTGTTTTTCGATCCGCTCGCCGGGGATCCGAATGTGCTCCGGGAAGAACTCGCCGAGCTTGCCGCAACCTCTACCGACCGCCCGACCGCCCAACCGCCCGCCCTCCCGTCACCCGCCCGTCTCCTCACCATTCCGGTGCGCTATGACGGCCCCGATCTGGCACAGGTCGCGAGAGAGACTGGACTTTCGGGGGCCGAGGTGACTCGACGCCACGCCGCCCCAGAGTACCGGGTCTATCTGCTCGGCTTTGCCCCGGGCTTCGCGTATCTGGGAGACCTCGATCCGGCGCTGGTGCTGCCTCGCCGGACCACGCCAAGAACGAGGGTGCCTGCGGGGACCGTGGCAATCGGCGGGGCCCAGACCGGCGTCTATCCGTTCACGACGCCCGGCGGATGGCATCTGATCGGAAGCACCTCCCTCACGATGTTCAACCCCGCGCGCGAGCCGGCGGCACTGCTCCGCGTCGGGGATCGAGTTCGGTTCGAGCCGGCCGGATGATCGAGGTCGTCAAGGCGCCCCCGTTTGCCACCGTACAGGATCTGGGCTGGCGCACCGGCCGGGCCATGGGCCTTCCGCCCGGCGGCGCCATGCACCAGACGCTGCTGGAGGAGGCAAACCTTCTGGTGGGGAATCCTCCCGGATTCGCGGGACTCGAATGGGCGCTGGGCCCGGGCGCCCTTCGCTTTCTCGCGGACGCCACCGTGTGCGTGCTTCGAGACGCAGCGGTGCGAGTCGAGGGAGAGGTTCAGCCGACGGCGGCACTCTGCCTCGAGGCAGGAGCGACGCTCGAGGTCGTGCCCCGGGGGCAGGACCGATTTCTCTATCTCGCGGTGCGAGGCGGGATTGACGTCCCGCCGGTGATGGGGAGCCGCTCCACCTATTTGCCCGGCGCCCTCGGCGGCCACGAAGGCCGGCGGCTCAGGAGCGGAGACCGGTTACCGATCGGCGTGGCCCCGAAGCCTGCGCTCCAGTCCTATGCCTCCACGGGAGCGGCGTCGGGTGCTGCGGGAGCACTGGTATTGCGGGTAACCCGCGGGCCGCAGTGGGAGCGGTTCGATGCGGCGGCGCGCAGCGCCTTCTTTCAGGGACAGTACACCGTCGCGCCCGCATCCGACCGCATGGGGTACCGGCTGCACGGACCGGCCGTGCGGGCCCGCGAGACCGCTACCCTCCCCTCGGAGGCCGCCTGTCCCGGCGCCGTCCAGATTCCCGACGGCGGCGAGCCCATCGTGCTGATGCCCGATGGTCCGACGGTCGGAGGCTACCCGAAAGTGGTGGTGATAATCCGGGCCGACCTGGGAGAGCTGGCGCAGTGCCAGCCGGGAAGGCTGGTGCGGTTTCGGGAGGTATCGTTGGAGGAAGCGCGAGCCATCAGCGGCTGACGGGCCGACGGTCCAATGACCGGTACTGGATTGCCTCCCGGACGTGCGCCGGCCCCAGCGCGTCGTCTCCCGCCAGGTCTGCGATGGTGCGCGCCAGCTTGAGCACCCGATGACATCCCCGCGCCGACAGCCCGAGCCGCTCGACCGCCACCTTGAGGATGTCTCCCACTTCGTCGCTCTGGCGACAGTGGCGCCTCACCACTCGAGACGACATGTGCGCATTGGCCCGCACGCCGGGCTCCTTTCGGAAGCGCGCCCGCTGCCGCTCGCGCGCCGCCTGCACCCGAGCGCGTATTGCGGAACTGGGCTCGGCTTCGATGTCGCCGGAGAGGTCCGCGTAGGGAACCGCGGGCACGCTGAGGTGGATATCGATCCGGTCCAGCAGCGGTCCGGAAATCCGGGCGTGGTAGCGCTCCACCAGGATCGCCGGGCAGCGACACGCATGCGTCTGGCTTCCGAGGTGACCGCAGGGACAGGGGTTCATGGCGGCCACCAGGGTGAAGCGCGCCGGAAAAGTGAGCCGCGCCGCCGCCCGCGAGAGTGTCACCTGACCGTCCTCCATGGGTTGACGGAGCACCTCGAGTACATGGCGGTGAAACTCCGGAAGCTCATCCAGGAACAGCACCCCTCCATGGGCCAGGCTCACCTCTCCGGGGCGCGGCGCGGAGCCTCCGCCGACCAGCCCGGCATCGCTGATGGTGTGATGCGGCGCCCGGAACGGCCGCGCCATGATCAGGGACGCGCCTGGCGCCAGCAGACCGGCCACGCTGTGGATTTTGGTGATCTCGAGTGCTTCGTCGAGGGTCATAGCCGGCAGAATCGTCGGGAGCCGGCGGGCCAGCATGGTTTTTCCAGCGCCGGGCGGACCGGTCAGCACCACGTTGTGCCCGCCCGCCGCCGCCACTTCCAGCGCCCGCTTGGCGGCGGCCTGCCCCCGAACATCCCCGAAGTCGGCTCCGCCCGGGGCGACGTCGGCCTGGCCGAGGTTAACGTCGAAGATTGCGGGAGGAAGCGGAGCAGCGCCGGTAAAATGATGGATGACCTGGACCAGCGTTTCCGCCCCGTAGACGGTCAAACCGTCCACCACCGCGGCCTCCGCCACATTGGCCAGTGGAACGACGAGACTCCGGGCGCCGCCGGCGCGGGCGGCCAGCGCCATCGGGAGGGTACCCCGCACCGGACGCAGGCTTCCCTCGAGGCCGAGCTCTCCGAAGGACACCGTGCCATCGAGCGCCGCGGCGGGAAGCTGTTCACTCGCCGCCAGAATGCCGAGGGACACCGGCAGGTCGAACGCCGAGCCCGCCTTGGGGACATCGGCCGGGGCCAGGTTGACGGTGATGCGCTTGAGTGGAAACTCGAATCCGGCATTGACCAGCGCGGCCGTGACGCGCTCCCGGCCCTCCTTGACCGCACCCTGCGGCAGGCCGACAGTGGCGAAGCTGGGCAACCCGTTGGTCAGGTCGACCTCGACCTCGACCAGGTAGGCGTCGATGCCCAGAACGGCGGCGGAGCGGAGGCGTGCCAGCATGCGCTCCAAGGGTATTGCGGCAGACGGCCAGACATGGGATCATCCTCTCGCAGCCCGCAAGCGGAATCGCGCCATGTCCCGTGCGTTCGTCAACGAAGACGGTGGAGTCCCGGATCCCCGGCATCGCTATCCCCTGCCCGCCCGTGACGACCCGGGGTACGACGAAGCCGCAGCCCGCGCGCTCCTCCAGGGCGCCAACGAGGGCGATTCCGATAGCGCCGAGGCGGCCACCGGCTACCGGTTCGGGGAGCCGAGGCTGGTCCCGTGGATAAGGCTGCTGCTCGAGGGCGCGCGGGAATCCGGCAACGAGCGTCAGGAACAGCTTGCCGAACGGTTCCTGCGCCGGGCCGGCGTGGAGGTCGATTGATGGGCCTTCGGGTATGGCTTTTCCTCTGTGCGGCCCCGCTCAGCGCGCAGCGGCCCAGGGTGCCTCCGATCACCGGCGGCGTCACCCGATTCGTTCCGCCGGCCCCCACGCCCGGGGGGTTCATCGCGGATGTGCCCGGGCTGCTCCCGGCCGATGCCAGGGCCACCCTCAATGCCCGGATCAGGGCCATGCAGGATTCGGGGTACGGGGACATCGGCATCGCGATCCTTCCCTCCATCGGCGAGTTCCCGCCGTTCGAGGTGGGTAACGCGATCTATCGCACCTGGAGGATCGGACGAGTGGAGGCGATTGGCTCGGCCCGACGCGATCTGGGCGTGCTCCTCCTGATCGTGCCCAAGGAGCTCTCTCCCGATAAGAAGGGCCAGTGCTGGATCACCACCGGTACCGGCGCCGAGGGGATCGTCACCGACGCCGCGAGCGGTCGGATCTGCACCGAGCGCATCATTCCTTTTCTGAAGACCCGCGACTACGGCGCGGCGCTTGCCGCCGGCGTCGAGGGCATCGCGGAGCGGCTGCATGGTGATGCCGCGCTCGCCCCGCCCGACTCGGGCCCGCCACCGGGGCCTGGTGAGCCCATCCCGATCCTCGAGGTGCCAAGAACGGGCGTCCGGTGGTGGCACATGGTCGGGGGAGGCTTCCTGCTCGCCTCCCTCATTCCGGTGGGGGTCTGGTGGCGGCGCCATCGCCCGCGACGCTGCGGGAAATGCGGCCTGAAGATGCGGCGACTCACCGAGCAAATGGACGACCAGTCCCTGGATCCCGGCCAGCAGATGGAGGAGGGGCTCAAGAGCGTTGACTACGACGTCTGGAGTTGCGCGTGCGGCGAGTCGCTCGTGCTGCCCTACAAGGCAGTCTTCACCAAGTACACGGTGTGCCCAGAATGTCACCGCCGTACCGCCACCGTCACCCGGCGGGTTACCAAGCAGCCCACCTACGTCGCCCGGGGCGAGGCAAAAGACACCACCACCTGCAAGTTTTGCAAGGCCACGCGCACGAAATTCGTCTCGCTTCCCAAGCGAACGCCCCCGTCTACCTCCTCCTCATCCGGAGGGCGATCCTCGTCCAGCTCCTCGAGCGGCGGGAGCAGCTTCGGCGGGTCGGGCTCATCGAGCGGCGGTGGCGGCGGCTCGAGCTACTAAGGAGGAGACCATGCGCGTCCAATTCTGCGTCGCGGTGTTGCTCGGCACCTGTACGGCCCCCACCAGCAGCGTTCCGCTGGATCAGGACTTCGAGCTCCGGCCGGGTCAGACCGTGAAGATCGCGGGCACCGGGCAATCCATCACATTCGAGGCGGTCGCGGAAGACTCTCGCTGTCCTGCCAGTGTCCAGTGTGTCTGGGCGGGAAACGCCCGGGTGAGTCTGCGTGTAGGGGAGGGGGGGCGGGATAGCGTTCTCACGCTCAACACCGGCGTCGAGCCGCGTCGCGTCAGCATCGGGAAGATCAGCCTGGAGCTCAAGGCCGTGACACCCGGACCCAGCGCCGGCACCGCGACGCCAGCCAGTACCTACCGGGTGACGCTGCACGCGACCGGCGCCTGATCGCCGGGCGCCCCGCAGTAGTCGCCAGCACAACCTGGAATCGCCGAATCTCGTCGAACGGTCAGACGCCGATCCCGAGGACATGCGAATGAGAAGCCATGCTGCGGGTCGCTCCGCAATCGCGTGGGCGATCCTGGCCGCCCCGCTCGGGGCCCAGGCAAAGCCCCCGGCCGCCGAGGGGCCCGGCGCCGTCGACGCGGCTCTGCACGAGATGTCCCATCACGGTTCCGATGCGGGCAGCAACCCCCACATGAGGCTCTCCGCGACGCGCCCCGCCACACCCGCGGATTCCACTCGCGCCGCACAACTCGTCGTCAGGATCCGGCGCGATCTGGGCCGATACCGCAATGTGGAAACGGCTCGCGCCGCCGGCTACGAGCAGTTTCTCCCCAACGTCGCGCTGCCGATCTACCATTTCACCAATTGGCGCCATGGGCTGGAGGCGGCGTTTTCCTTCGACGCTGCACGGCCGACGTCCCTGCTCTACCGCAAGAATCCTGACGGCAGCTTCATGCTGACCGGCGTGATGTACACCGCGCCAGCGCGCTTCGCCGAGGCAAAGTTGAATTCCCGTGTTCCGCTTGCCATGGCCCGCTGGCATCAGCACATCAATTGGTGCCTGCCCAAGAGGGGAGAAGAAACGCGCTGGAAGGAGACCCGCGCCGGCAAGCCCCTGTTTGGGCCGGAGAGCCCGATCGCGAGCAAGGGAGCCTGTGAAGCCGCCGGAGGCCGGTTCCTCCCGCGGCTCTTCGGGTGGATGGTGCATGTGAACGCATTCGGGTCCGACGATCTCAGGGTGATTGGGGGCGAGAACCACTAACGATCCCGGCACAGGAGTCACCATGCTCGTGCCGCCGGGGGCCAGTCGCTAGCTGGTTGGCTCCGCGACCACCGCCGTCCCATAGCACAACACCTCCGTCACGCCCTGCATCACCTCGTTCGCGTCGTACCGGATGCCGATCACGGCGTTTCCTCCAGTCTGTTCGGCATGCTCCAGCATCAACTCGAAGGCCTCCTGGCGCGCCTTCTCGCAAAGCGCGATGAAGTTTTCGATCCGGCCCCCGAAAATGGTTTGAAGGCTCCCGCCGATGAAGCCGATGATCGAACGGGACCGGACCGTAATGCCCAACACCACGCCAAGCGTCTGGGCGGTGGTGTAGCCTTCCAGAACGAACGTCGTGGTCGTCATGTGATGCAGAATCTTGGGACCGGTGTACTGGACGGGCTTGGCCACACTTCCTCCGGGGCGTAGGGATCACCCCGAAGATAATCTCTCCCGCTACCACGCTTCTCGATGCCGGCTAGTCCGAGCGCAGCGCCGTCAGCGGATCCACCCGGGTGGCCCGGCGCGCCGGGACCACCACCGCCACGATCGACGCGGCGAGCAGTGTGCCGACCACCACCAGGAAGACCATCGGATCCCGCACTGAGGTCTGGTACAACATCGGCGCCAGGAAACGTCCGCCGACCAGCGCCACCACGGTGCCGGCCGCCATGCCGGCAATGACCACCGGCAAGCCGTCCCGGAGAACCGAGCGAACGATCTGGTGGCCCGACGCACCCAGCGCCGAGCGGATCCCGAATTCCCGGGTGCGCTGCACCACGGTGTAGGACATGACGCTGTACAGGCCGAGTGCCGCAACCAGGAGAGCCAGCCCGCCGAACAGGCCGAACATCACGGCCCCGAGCCGCCAGGGCTGGATCTCAGGGTCGATCTGCGATTGGAACGTGCGCACGTTGGATAGCGGGAGATTCGACGCCATGGCCAGGAACGCGACCCGGACCTGGGGAATCAGTGCGGCCGGCTCACTCCGGGTCCGGAGGAAGAGCATCCGGTCGCGGTTCATTCCCAGGATCGTCGATTGCGTGAGCGGCACGTAGTACATCGCGCGCGGCTTTTCCTGGATCGCGTCGACCCGCGCAGTCGCCACCACACCGACGACCTGCACGCAGGGTAGGCTGTCCGCTCCCACCTTGATGCACTGCCCCAGCGGCTCGCCCCCGGGCCAGAAGAAGTCCGCCATCTGCTGATTGATCACCATGACCAGCGCCGCGCCGATCCGGTCCTCCGCGGTGAATCCCCGGCCCCGGATCAGCCGCATGCCCAACGTCGCGAAGTATTCCGGGGAGACGCCGTTGTAGTACGGCCCGCCTTCCGGAATCCGTGGGGTGGAATCGCGATCGGTGAGCCGAACTCGCGTGCTGTTCATCGTCCAGAATGGACTGTTGATGGCAAGGCTGGCCCGTTCTACCCCAGGCAACGTGCGCATTCTTTCCAGGGCCTGGTCGTAGAATGCCAGCTGGTTAGGGCGTTCATATCCCGCCAGATCCAGATCGATGCTGGCAACCAGCAGGTTCCGGGGATCGTAGCCGATGTCGGTGTGCACCACGCGCCACAGACTTCTGACAAAGAGGCCGGCACCGATCAGCAACACCAGGGAGAGGCAGGCCTGGGTCGCCAGGAGCCCGGTTCTGAGCCTGGACCGCGGTGACGCGGCATCCGCGGCCCCGCTCTTGAGCGCCGCCGTGAGCGCCGGACGGCTGGCCTGGATGGCGGGCGCGAGCCCGGTGAGCAGTCCGGTCAGCAGCGTCGCGAGCGCAGTGACTCCCGCCACCCGCCAATCGAGCGGACTGTCCACCCAGCTCACGTTGGGCAACAGGGTCGCCCGCAGCAGCTGGCCGCCCCACCGGGCCAGCAGCAGCGCGACCACGCCGCCACCGGCGGCCAGCAGCAGGCTCTCCGCCAGGAGCTGCCTCACCAGGCGGCCCCGCCCGACACCGAGGGCGAGGCGCACCGCGATCTCGCGGCGGCGACCGGCAGCCCGTGCCAGCAGCAGGTTGGCGACGTTGGCGCAGACGATCAGCAGCACGATCAGCGAGACGCTTGCCAGCCAGAGCGCAACCCGCTCGCGGGCGTGGGAGACCGCCTGGCGCTCGAATCCCTGCAGCGAGACCAGGGCGGCGATGGCCTTGTGATCGACGTCGGGAACCCGTTCCACGGCGGCACGCTGAATGCGGGTGGCTTCGTCGGAGGCCAGCGCGCGGGACATGCCCGGCTTGAGGCGGACCAGGACTTTCATCCACTGCCAGCCGTACGTCTTCCGGAATTCCTCGCTCGTTCCAACCACATCACCGGCCCCGGCCTGGAACGGAACCCAGACGTCGACGGCGTCGAGGTCCACGCCAGTGAACCCCTTGGGCGCAACGCCGATTACGGCGTAGTTCTGACTACCGAGGAACAGCGTCCGGCCGATGGCATTGTCCGGACCGCCGAAGGCGCGGGTAGCATAGGCAAAGCTCACCACCGCCACCGCCTGCGCCTGACCGGGACGATCCTCCTCGTCGGAGAAAAACCGCCCGAGCAACGGGCGTACGCCCAGCAACCGGAAGTAGGACGGTGTGGCCAGCGTCACCGGCACCTTGCCGGCCTCGGCCCCGCGACCCAACGGCATTCCGCGCTGGGTGAAGTAGGCGGCGATATCCGAGAAATAGGTGGCGTGGTCGCGCTGGTCGGTATAGGTGAGCCACGCCATGCTCTCATTGATCCAGGATTGCCCGAAGCTCCCCTCGGACTCGCTCAACTGGAAGCGCGAGATGGAGGCCGGGTCCACCACGTGCGCGGGGGGCTTGAGCAGCAGCCGGTCCACCAGCCCGAACATGACCGCGTTGGCCCCGATGCCGAGCCCCAGTGTGAGAACGATCACGGAGGCGAAGGCCGGCTGCCGGGCAAACCCCCGCAGGGCGTACCCGAGATCCTGGGAGAGATCTTCGAACCAGCTCACTCGTCGTTCCATCATGCGCCGCCCCCGATCGATGCGCGCCAACTCGGCCCTGGCTCGTCCCACGTCGCCAAATCGGCGGCGCGCCTCGATGCGCGCCGCCTCGGGACTCAGCCCGGATGCGATCAGCCGTTCCCGTTCCGTCTCGAGATGGAATTCCAGCTCCGAGTCGATCTCGCGCTCCACCGGCGCGTCACGCCCCACCAGCCGGAACAGCCGGCGCATCCCCGGAACGCCGCTCATGGCAGACCGGATTCCATCAGTCTGCGCGGCGAGCGGTGATGGGCTACTTCCGGTGCCACGCCGCGTGCCATGAGCGCCCGAGCTTCCTCGTCAAGGTGGGAACCGATCTCGGCATCGATCTCCTGCTCCACCACCGGCGGCCGAACCGCAAGCCGGAACAGTCGAGTCAGCCCGAAAAAGGCCACCGGTTACCGCGCGGCCGCCACGCGGGTGGCGTGCAGCACCTTGAAGACGGCCCCGGCGTAGCGGGACCAGCGATCGGTTTCCTGCCGCAGCTCACGCCGGCCCGCATCGGTCAGCTCGTAATACTTGGCCTTGCGATTGTTGTCGGAGAGTCCCCACTCCGCATCGATGAGCCCGCGTTTCTCGAGGCGGTGGAGTGCCGTGTAGAGCGCTCCGTCTTCGATATTGAGATCGTCCTCAGTCGTGGCCCGAATCCAGGTGGCCACTGCGTGCCCGTGGCGGGCGCCCCAGGAAAGCGACTTCAGCACCAGGACATCGAGCGTGCCCTGTAACAGATCCAGTTCGGCGCGGAGCATGGCTTTCCCTGAAATGTTCAGGGGAAGTATTGAGGGGAACGACGCGCCTGTCAAGCGGGGGCTATTCGGCTCTCAGCGCGACGATTGGATCCACTCGCATGGCCCGCCGCGCGGGAAGCCGGCTTGCCACCAGCGCCACCCCGCCCAACCCCGGGGCCACCGGATCCCACCGTGAGACTCACTTCGGCGGCGGCAAAAGTCGCCATGCTCTGCTAGCACGTGCTCCGCCCCTTGAAATCGAAGTAGTCCGGGATCGACGCCGGCTCCCGCATCGTGCCGCTCTTGCGGTCGGTTTCCCAGATCATGGTCAGGCGGCTCATGTCGGCAAAGGGTGCCGGTCGCAGCAGCACGCCATCCACGACACTGAAGATGGCCGTGTTGGCGCCGATGCCCAGACCCGGGGTCAGCACCACTGCCATCGTGAAGCCGGGAGTGCGCGAGAGGGAACGAATCCCGTGGCGAAACTCGGCGATGAGGTGGCGCATGGTCAGCCTGGAGTGAGCGGTGGATGGGCCGAAGATCAGGAGGTGTTCCGCGCGGGCTTCGAGCTAACGGCCGGGTATCATACCGGCTTGGGGCGCGGCAGACTCGCTTCGACTGTGCCAGCTTCACCAAACTCGCATGCCGCGCCGCCGCTGCGGTCACGGCCCGACGGCCCAAGGCGGTGAGGCGGTAGTAGCGGCGACGCTCGTCGTCCATTGTCGGATCGGGCCGGTGCCCGCTCTCCTCCACCAGTCTCAGGGTCAGGAGCCGTTTCAGCGCTCCATACACCGTGCCGGGCCCGAGCCGTATCCCGCCGCCACTCTCCTCGGCCACATCCTGCATGAGCGCGTAGCCGTGCCGGGCCTGATGGGTGAGCGCCAGCAGGAGATGAAACCAGGCTGGTGGAAGGGGCAGGAGGTGGGCGAACGTCGGGCCTGGCATGGGCTCCGGCGTGATCAGTCGGCAGTCACTGCATCGTACATCGATATAGCAGCACGGTTTCTACCCCGGCGCGAGCGCGCCGGGACATCCCCCTTGCTATTCGCTGCGCAGGGCGACGATTGGATCGACCCGCATCGCTCTCCGGGCCGGGATCAGCGTCGCCAGAAGCGCCACCACCACGAGCCCCAGTGACACGACGCCGAAGACGATCGGGTCGGCTGCCTTGGTCTGGAACAGCTGGGTCGACATCACCTTGCCGAGCGCCAGCGCCCCGCCGACGCCGAGGGCAATCCCGATCCCCGCCATGATAAGGCCGCGGTGCAGCACCAGCCGAAGGACGCTGCCGGTCCCGGCGCCGAGCGCCAACCGGATCCCCAGCTCCCGGGTCTGCTGCGCGACGGTGTAGGACATCACGCCGTAGATGCCCACCGCGGCCAGTGTCGCCGCGACGGCCGCGAACAAACCGAGCAGCAGCGAAAGGAATCGGGGCTGCGAAGAGGAGCCCGCCAGCCGTTCATCCATCGCGCGAACGTCGTAGATCGGCTGCTGCGGATCGATGGTGAGCACCAGCTTGCGGATGGCCGGGACCAGCGCGAGCGGATCGCCCTTGGCCTTCACCGCGAGGCCGAGTTGCGTAAACGACGCCTGGGCAAAGGGCTGATAGAGCTGGGTGTGCTCGTCGTCCTTCGGGCTGTTCTGCATCACGTGCCCCACCACGCCCACGACCTCGAGCCAGCCGGGATCGGCGTCATTGCCGTAGCCGACCCGCCTCCCGATCGGATCCTGACCCGGCCAGTACTTGTTCGCGAGGACCTCGTCCACGATGGCCACCATGCGCCCCTTGGCGACGTCGCTCTCCTCGAACTCGCGGCCCCGCTTCACCGGAATGCCCATCGCGGCAAAATATCCGGGAGTCACGGTGCGGAAGTCGCCCCACGGACCGTTGGCCTTCGGGGGCGGCTGGTACCCTTCTACCCGGAAGCTCCGGGTCCAGTTGTTGTTGGACATCGGCAGCGCCACGTTGCCGCCCACCGAGACGACGCCGGGCATCGCCGCGATGTCGTGGCGGAGCCGGTCGAAGAAGGCGACCTGCTGCTCAGCGGTCGGGTACTTCGAATTCGGGAGCGAGACCCCGAAGGTCAGCACCTGCGCCGACGTGAAGCCGGGATCGACCGCGACCCACTGGCGGAAGCTCTTCATCATGAGGCCGGCCCCGATGAGCAGGACGAGCGCCAGTGCCACCTCTGAAACCACCAGCGTGGCCCGAAGCCCGCCGCCGCGCTGGGAGCCGCGCATCCCTTCCTTGAGCATGCCATGCAATGCCGGCCGGGCCGCCTGAATCGCGGGAGCCAGCCCGAAGAGAACCCCGAGCAGCAGGGTGATCCCGCTGGTGAAGAGCAGCACTGAGCCGTCGAGGCCGACCGCGTCCATGCGCGGCATGCGCATCGGATTGCTGGCCACCATGGCTTTCACGGCGCCGAAGGCAATCAGCAATCCGGCCGAGCCGCCAATCGCCGAGAGCAGCACACTCTCGGTCAGCAACTGCCGGATCAGTCGCCACCGGCTCGCGCCCATGGCCGTGCGGACCGCGATTTCGCGCTGGCGCGCGGTAGCTCTGGCCAGCAGCAGATTGGCCAGATTGGCGCAGGCGATGAGCAGCACGAATCCGACCGCGCCCATGAGCACGAGCAGTGCCGGGCGGATGTTGCCGACCACCTGCTCGGTGGCTGCCCTGGCATAGAGGCCCCAGTCGGTGTCTCGGCCGGTATTCTGCATTTCTATCACCTGGGTCGTCAGCCGGCTCAAATCCTTTCTCGCGGCGTCGAGGGTGACACCGGGCTTCAGCCGGGCCACCATCGACATCCATTCGCAGCCCCAGCAATCGGGATCCACCTGTTGCGGCGTGAATGCCAGGGGCTTCCAGATGGCAATAGGATCGGTGCCGAACTGGAATCCGTTGGGTACAACACCCACCACCTGGTGGGCCTCTCCGTTTACGACGACGGACTTGCCCAGAATGGACGGATCGCGGCCGAAATCACGGATCCACAGTCCCTCGCTCAATACCAGCACCTTGTCGGCTCCCAGAACCTCTTCGTCCTGGGTGAACCCTCGACCGAGGACCGGGGTGATGCCAAGCGCCGCGAAATACTCCGAGGTGGCGCGCTGTCCGACCAGTCGTTCCGGCTCGTTGCCGTTGGCGAGATTCGCCTCCCACCCCGTGAATCCGGCGGTCTTTTCGAAGACCCGGTTCTGCTCCCGGTAATACTTGTACCCCGCGCCCGACACACCGGTCGAGAGGTTGATCGACTTGTAGATGTGACCCACCAGCGCCACCCGCTCCGGCTCGCCCAGCGGCAGCGGCTGCAGCAGCACGCCGTTCACCACGCTGAAGATGGCGGTGTTGGCGCCGACCCCCAGCGCCACGGTGAGCAGTGCGGTCAGGGTAAAGCCGGGTGACTTGCGGAAACTGCGGAGCGCGTACCGGATGTCCTGAAACAGCGGTGTCATGGCGGTTCCTCAGCGGCTGCCGACGGAGATCCTGATGTTTCCCGAGAGCGATTCGAGGTCGAGCCGGGCCGATCCGCTGCCCCAGGTGGCGTCATAACGGTGACGGTTTCGGCGGCGCTCGTCCAGGGTGGTCGGAAGGTCTGACGAGAAACGGCCCGAAAAGGTTGCCGCCGACATCTTC
>JANNGX010000265.1:0-21637 GCA_031404115.1 Gemmatimonadales bacterium
TACTTCAGAATCTTGGTAACGACGCCGGCGCCCACGGTCCGCCCGCCTTCGCGGATGGCGAAGCGCAGCCCGTCGTCCATCGCGATCGGGATGATCAGCTCGATCGTCATCTGGATGTTGTCCCCCGGCATCACCATCTCCACCCCCGCCGGCAGCTCCACGCTCCCCGTCACGTCCGTCGTGCGGAAGTAGAACTGCGGCCGGTACCCCTTGAAGAACGGCGTGTGCCGCCCCCCCCTCTTCCTTCTTCAGCACGTACACTTCCGCCTCAAACTGCGTATGCGGCGGGATGCTCCCCGACTTCGCCAGCACCATCCCCCGCTCGATTTCGTGCTTCTCGATGCCCCGCAGCAGCAGGCCCACGTTGTCCCCCGCCCGCCCCGCGGCCCGCCGCTTCCGGAAGGCCTCGACCCCGGTCACCACCGTCTTCTTCTCGGCGTTGAACCCCACCAGCTGCACTTCCTCCCCCACCTTCACGATCCCCCGCTCGATCCGCCCCGTGGCCACCGTGCCCCGCCCCGTGATGCTGAACACGTCTTCCACCGGCATCAGGAACGGCTTGTCGATATCCCGCTTGGGCTCCGGGATGAACGTATCCAGGGCCGTGAACAGCTCCTCGATCTTCCCGATCCACCCCGCGTCGCCCTTGATCGCCCCGATCGCACTGCCCCGGATCACCGGCGCGTCGTCGCCCGGGAACTTGTACATGCTCAACAGCTCCCGCACCTCCAGCTCCACCAGGTCCAGCAGCTCGGCGTCGTCCACCAGGTCGCACTTGTTCAGGAACACCACCACGCTCGGCACGTTCACCTGCCGCGCCAGCAGGATGTGCTCCCGGGTCTGCGGCATCGGCCCGTCCACCGCCGAGACCACCAGAATGGCCCCGTCCATCTGGGCCGCGCCGGTGATCATGTTCTTCACATAGTCGGCATGCCCCGGGCAGTCCACGTGGGCATAGTGCCGGTTCGGCGTCGAATACTCCACGTGGCTCGTGGCGATGGTGAGGATCTTGGTCGGATCCCGCCGGCCCTGGCTCTCGGACGCCTTGGCCACCTGGTCGTAGGGGACATAGGTGCCCCCCCACCCCTTGTCCGCACTCACCTTGGTCAAGGCCGCCGTCAGCGTCGTCTTCCCATGGTCCACGTGCCCGATGGTCCCGACGTTGACGTGCGGCTTGGTCCGGTCGAATTTTGCTTTGGCCATGATTCCGAGTCCTCTCCAGTTCCGTGTTCTGTCGGTCAGGCGGTCAGAAACCACCGTCCGCCTGCCCGCCTTCCGACCCTCAGAGCTCGCGAGCGGGATTGAACCGCTGACCTCATCCTTACCAAGGATGCGCTCTACCAACTGAGCTACGCGAGCATTCTCAGTCGGTCGGTGAGGTCAGTTGAGGACAGTTGGACAGTCCGCTCTCTCCCCACTGTCCTCGCCGTGCCCACTGTCCTCCCCGTCCGTCTCGTCAAGCGGGCGACGGGACTCGAACCCGCGACCCTCAGCTTGGAAGGCTGATGCTCTACCAACTGAGCTACACCCGCCGGTCATCCGCCCTGCCAACGATTTCCATGGTGGGGGTAGGATTCGAACCTACGTAGGGCGTAGCCCGGCAGATTTACAGTCTGCTGCCATTAGCCACTCGGCCACCCCACCGCGCTATCACACTGCCGTGGACACGGAACCCCGCTTCAGCGAGCGGGGTTCCGAAGACCGAAGCTTTATCCTGCGACACTGGAGCTGACGGAGGGACTCGAACCCTCAACCTGCGGTTTACAAAACCGCTGCTCTGCCGATTGAGCTACGCCAGCCAAAAGCACGCAGATTGTGACAGACTCGTATTTTAGCTCACTCCTTCCCGTCAGTCAACCGGAACCACCCGGGCCTCCGGACACGCAAGCCTCATCCGGCGGTTCAGGCAGACGAGGGGGTCCAGGAACTGGTGTCCCGGAACCCCCAAGCATCATAATTCCGCCGCCGAAGAAAGACCGAAATCGGTCGAAAGCGTCAGCCTCCCAGATTTGCGATTGCCGCGCGGGCACGGGATACCTGTGGTTGGAGCTCCGGGTCCGCCTCGTCCCACATCCGGACGAACCGACGGTAGGCGGCGATCGCCTCGGCCCGATGACCTGTGCCGGCCTCGAGGTCACCCAGGAGCAGAAATGTGCGAGCCCAAAGCATTCCCGAGAAGGTGAATCCCGGTCCGATCGGGTCCAGCATCGGGGTCTTCATCCAGGTTGTGCTCTGGAAGTCCCGGAGCAGCCGGAGGGCTCCGGCAGTGTCCGCGACGGCCAGGTGGGCGAAGGCGCCGGCCAGGGCAAAGCCGTTGTCGGCGCCATCCCGGGTCATGACCGCGATAGAGTCGAAATGCAGCAGCGCCCGCCGGAAGCGCGCGGTATCACCGGTGGCGAGCACCGAGACAAGTTTGAGGCGAGGGTCCGGGCTTGCGGTGTCCGTTACGGGCCAGCGATTCCCCCGGATCTTCGGGTCGACCCAAGCCAGGGTCGGCGCGATCAGCTGCGCCGCCCGCGCAGCTCCCTGCCCCTGGGCCAGGTTCCTGGCGAAGACTGCCTCGACTTCGAATAGGCTATCGGTCGGTGCGCCCATTGTCGCCCTGGCTTGCAGCTCGAAGTAGCGATTTACCCACGGCGGCCCCTGGATCGTCTTCTTGACCATGCTGCCGAGCGAGCCCGGATGGCCGAACACGCTCCAGATTATGGTGCCGAAGGCCATGGCGCCGTCGATGGATTCGGTGAGCGCCCTCAACGAATCGGCGCCACGGACCGCTTCCGCAGTGCTGTCCACCTTGAGCGCCGCCTCGATCCGGTCGATTCGGTAGTTCGAGGCCTCGATCCGGCCACCGTAACTCACCTTCCCTATCCGGCTGTGGATCGCGCGGGCGCCCTGGGGATCTCCGGAGCGGAGCAGGATCCTTCCGTAGGCAATTTTCGGTCGTATTTCGTTGGGGCCGGCCTGAAGCCATGCCTCCGCCGCGCGTTTGGCGTCCTCGAGATTCCTGGCCCGGGTGTGCTGCTCGGCCCAGCGCAGGCCCTGGGCGGCATACGCCTCTGGGTCGCGCGCCACGTCCACCGGAATTGTGACCAGAGAGTCGGCACCACGAAGCAGGAAGGCCTGGTACGACCTCGGATTATTTCCGGCGCACTGAGTTTCCTCGCCCCGGAGCACGCAACCGGTCCGGGACGAGACCAGCAGCGCATCCTGAATGTGCGGAAAAGCCAAATGGTAGGTCGGATCCAGCTCCAGGGTTTTCCGGAAGGCGCGCAGCATGGTGTTCCAGTTCCCGCGGAACACCATGCGCGCGCTGTCTCCGCCGAGCGCAACGACGGCAGGATCGTGATAGTTGCATTCGCCGAGGTTGTACCAGGCCTCGACGTCGGTTGAGTCGGATCGAACCATTTTGCCGAACGTGTCGCAGGCTTCAGCATAGTGGTTGCTGGCGAACGCGGCATACCCCGATACCAGCGCTCGCTCGCGGGCCGGTAGTCCCCCACCGAACCCCGTCGCGAGCTCCGCGTGCCGGCGCCCTTCACTGGAACCGGGAGAATCCCAGCCGTAGACCAGCGCGAGCTTGTAGTGCGCCAGGGCGAAGGTCGAATCGAGCGCCAGAGCGCGGGTGAACTGCGTCCGCGCCGAATCGAGTATCCAGCGGTTGAGGAAACCGACTCCGGCGATATACGCCTGGTATGCGCCGACGGATGCGGTCCCGATGCCGCCCACGCTCCCGCCCGAGGTTGGAGCGAGATTGAGGACACCCCGAGCCAGCAAACTGAAACTGGCCATGATCGAATCGGAGTTCGCGGCCTCCTGACGCACCGTGCGAAGCCGCTGTCCGGTGCGCACGTCGAACACCTTGCCCACGATCTGCGTCCGGGCTCCGACTTTGAGCAGATCCCCCATCACCAGCTTCCCGGCTCCAGCGCGCTTCGCCACCGCCATTCCGGATAGCAGGGTGAGTTGTGCACCGCCGCGGGCTTCGGGGACTTCACGGATCAGATCAGCGACGCGCTCGTCGTCGATGACGCGGATATCGAGCCACTTGGACATATCCAGATAGAGCAGATTGACGCTGGCGTCCTTGAGCCAGTCGATATCCGCAACCCGGGCCACGTTTTCGAATGGCACCACGATCCAGGTGCGGTCATCGAGCGGCGGGGGGGCGCGGCGCGTTGCCAGGGGGGGCGCACTGCCACGGCAAGGCGGTGGCGTGCCATCAGGGCACTGTGCCGACGCGACTCCCAACGGCAGAATAAGGCACGCCACCAGGGCGGGGATCGAGCGGATCGGATCGGTCATCGTGGGAACCTAGGGCCCGCCCGTGGGCGGTACAAGCTGCAGAAATCAGCGGGGTTGCGGCTCCCGAGCGGGCATGGCGCACCGAAAGCCGGTCTTGTCCAGCGTGCTCCGATCGGCGGCGGGAGGCGCGTAGCCTCGCAGCGTGGGAGACGCGGCGGAATCGGGGGTATTGAAGGCGCCACCGCGAATCACGTAATACTGCGACGGCTGAATGTGCGGGAGCGCCAGACCGCCCGGGTACGCGGCCATCGGAGTCATGGTCCACTCCCAGACGTTGCCGACCAGGTCGCGCACGCCTTCGGGGGTCGCCCCGGCGGGACTGCTGCCCACCGGCTGCGGACCCGATCGGCGGGCGGACAGGGTATTGGCCGCAGCGGAGCTCCAGGCGTCTCCCCAGGGGAATCGACGCGCCGACTTGCCGCGAGCCGCCGCCTCCCACTCTTCCTCCGTCGGGAGGCGGCCATCAGGGGGGTGCGCCCAGGCGCAGTAGCTCGCTGCTTCCGCATACGTCACACCGGTGACCGGAACCAGGCTGCCTGGCCGAACGGACCAGGGCGGCGGGACCCGACCGGTGGCAACGAAGCGAGCGTAGTGTCCCACGGCGACCTCGTCGGCATCGATGCCGAACGACTTCAGCGTGACCGTGTGCGCCGGACGTGAAAGCGGAGAGCCCACATCCGCGCCCACGGTGTACTCGCCGCCTTCGATCAGGGCCATGGAAGGATCGACTGGCGCCACAGCGACCGTCTCACCGCCACGGGTCAGTGCGTAGCCCCCCACCACCACGGCCAGAAGCACCCCGGCGGCCACCATCGCGAAGGTCCTGACCCGCCGGCGCCTCCGCTTGCCCTTGAGAAGCAACTCGCCGGTGAGATGGCCGCCCGACGCCGGGGCCAGGCCATCGAGCGCCCGGACCACATCGCCGCCACTCTGGAAACGCTGCGCGGGATCGCTCGCGAGCATCCCTTCGATGACATCCCTGAGGAGCTCCGGTGCCTCAGGCCGCACCTTGGCCAGTGCCGGGGGCGGCTCGCCCAGGCGCTTCAGCAGGATGGCGGTGGGCGTGGGACCGGTGAAGGGAGGCTGCCCGGTGAGCATTTCGTAGGCGACCACGCCCAGCGCGTAGATATCCGCCCGATGATCGCCTCCCTCGCCGGCCACCTGCTCCGGGCTCAGGTAAGCCGGGGTTCCCACCAGCATGCCCGTGGCGGTGAGCGAGCCTCCCTCCGCGGTCCGGGCGATGCCGAAATCGGTAACCAGGCTTCGTCCGGTCTCCGCCTCCATCAGCACATTGTGGGGCTTGATGTCGCGGTGGATGACGCCTCGTTTGTGGGCGTAATCCAGCGCACTGGCGACCTCCCGGAGAATCCGGCTCACTTCGGACGGAGGCAGGCGACCCTCCTTCGCGATCCGGTCCGCCAGGCTTCCACCGTCGATACACTCCATCACCAGATAGAGCAGGTCGTCCTTCTGCCCGATGAAGTGGAGCGGCACGATGTGGGGGTGGCTGAGCTGGGCCACAGTCTCGGCCTCACGGCGGAATCGGTCGAGCACGGTGCGAGAGGTAATGAGGTCGGGTGAGAGGACCTTGACCGCCAGCCGCCGCTTGAGGTTGAGGTCGCGTACCAGATAAACAATGGCAAAACCGCCCTCACCCAGAGGTTTCTCGACCCGGTAGGATTCGCCGAGGGCTCCCTGAAGCTGCGCCGCCAACTGTTCGTTGCTCACCGGCGGGACACCTCCGACCCGCCCTCCTTTTTGTCCCTGACCTGCCACCCGTGTCGGGCCAGCAAGTCGCGGATCCGATCGGCTTCCGCAAAGTCCCGTTTGCCCTTGGCCACTCTCCGTCGCTCGGCCCACTGTTCGGCCCAGGCGGATTGCCCGTCAGGATCTTCTGGCGGGGCCTCCGTGAGATTGGCGAACGCCATTGAACCCGGGGATCGAACTGCGCCCCCAAGGCTGATGACGTGCGCCTTCGTCGCCGCATCGAGCACCCCGTCCACGAAGCGCCATGCCTGGAGCGCGCGGGGGCCCGGGTGGGATCCCTGATCGAGCAGCCGGTTTCCCGCGGAGACGAAGTCGAATACTTCGGCGACGGCGCGAGGGGCATTGAGGTCGTCGTCCAGCGCCTGGATGAACCCACGCTCGAGCTGCTCCGCGGCAGCGGTGAACGCCGCGTCATCGGCGCCGCCAATGGCTCCCTCGAGTCTCCTGGCAAACTCGCCCAGTCGCTTGGCGCCCTCGCCGGCCGCGCCGAGTGCCTCATCGGTCAGGTCTAGCTCCTGGCGGTAGTGCGTCTGGAAGACCAACAGGCGAATCGCGCCAGGATCGATGCCATCCTGCCGAAGATCCCGGGCGGTGGTGATGTTGCCGAATCGCTTCGACATCTTGGTGCCACGCACCCGGAGAAACGCGGCGTGCATCCACACCCGCGCGAAGTCGCGCTCGCCGGTGTACGCACAGCTCTGGGCGATCTCGTCCTCGTGGTGGGGGAAGATCAGATCCACCCCCCCGGTATGGATATCCAGCACCTTCACGCCGTAGCGGCGACCGATGAGCGTGAGGGCCATCGCCGAGCACTCGAGGTGCCACCCCGGACGGCCCCGGCCGAACGGCGCGTCCCACGCCGCAGCCACGGCCTCGTCCTCCGGTTTGGCCGCCTTCCAGAGCACGAAGTCGCGGGCATTTTCCTTGTCGTACTCATCGGTGGACACCCGGCCGGAGGCCCCGGCCTTGAGCTCACGTCGATCGAGTTGGGACAGCTTGCCGTACGAGGGGAACCGGTCGATGCCGAAGTAGACCGAGCCGTCGTCACCCTGATAGGCGGTGCCCTGGGCGAGCAATCCCGTCACCAGCTGCACCATCGCCTCGACGTGCTCGGTGGCCCGCGGGAATTCGTGGGCCGGCACGATGCGGAGATACTCACGATCCTCGTGGAACGCGGCGATGAACGGCCTCACCAATTCAGCGATCGTGGTGCCCCGCTTGCCCGCTTCGGCGATGATCCGGTCATCCACATCGGTCAGATTCATGATGTGGTAGACCTCCAGACCGCGCGCCCCCAGCCAGCGTCGGAGCAGGTCCACGAACAGGAACGTCCGGAAATTGCCGATGTGGGCGTAGTTCCAGACCGTGGGGCCGCACGAGTACAGGGTGACCCGGCCCGGCGCCACCGGTTTCAAGTCCTGGATGCTCCGGGTCATGGTGTTGTAGAGCCGGAGCGTCACGATCCCTCCGCGGGAAATGCCGGCGTTTCGGCGGGGGGAGCGGCACCGTGGTGGCGGATGTGGACCGTGCGCTGAGGAAACGGGATCTCGATGCCCTCCGCGTCAAGGCGGTTTTTGATGCGGCGGCGGAACTCGCGCCCCACATCCCACTGCGCCCCGGGCGCGGTGCGCAGGAGGGTGCGGATTACCACGCCGTGCTCGCCGAGCTGCTCCACACCCAGCACCTCGGAGCTTCCTTCCAGGCGGGTGTTCCACGCGGGGTCGGCCAGAAACGTGGCCAGCTCGTCACGAAAGACCGAGAGTGCGTGGTCCAGATCGGTGCCGTAACCGACACCGACCTCCACGACCGCGCGGGACCAGCTCCGGGTCAGATTGCTCAGGGTGGCGATCTGGCCGTTGGGAATGACGTGCAGTACCCCCCGCAGGTCCCGAAGCATGGTGACCCGCAGGGTCATGCGCTCGACTGTGCCGCTCTTGCCGGCCGCCTCGACCACGTCCCCGATGCCGAACTGATTCTCGAAAAGAATGAAGAATCCGGCGATCAGATCCTTGACCAGACTCTGGGCCCCGAACGAGAAGGCCAAGCCAAGGATACCGCCGGCCGCGAGGAGCGGCCCGATCGCGATGAACTGTCCGGCGGTGAGCAGCCCCACGATCAGGAGAATCAGCAGCCGGCCGGCACTCCGGATAATCTCGGCCACAGTGTGGCCCCGCCGCTCCGCGGCGGTCATGGTGGCGTCGTCGCCGTCGTCTACCGCGGCGATGATCCGCCTGGCGATCCGCCGAACCACCTGGTAGGCGAGCCAGCCGGCCACCCAGATCACCAGGACGTTGAGGAGCCGGTGGACCACCGCGCCACGGCTGGTGCCGAAGAATTCCGCGATGTTGGTAAAGATGTCCCGGACGGCGGCGGGCTGAAGCAATGGAGGCGCTCAGTTCGGGTCGGAGGAGGTTTCCGGCGGAAACTTGGGCCCCGAGCCGAGCGGCGTCAACCGGAAGGGGCTCGCACCGTGATGCGGGTGGCCCGGGCGGTAACGCCGCAGCGCAGGAACAGGGAGAGCAGTTCCTCCGGCGCGCGATTGTCCAGGGGGATTTCCAGGCCGAGCGGGGTGAGGACGAGGCCCGGCAGCGACTGACGCAGCCGGGCCAGCGCAGCGGTGCTCAGCTCGGGTAGGAAGAGTCGGAGAACGGCTTCCGAATCGGACACCCCGCCATCCTAGCCCCGGATGGCTGGATCACCGTATCCTATCGTTGCCTCCCGTATCGCGTTGCCGCGGTGAAGATGCCGGCGGCGAGGCCGGTCACACCCCCCACGATCGCGCCGGTCCGGGTATCGCGGCCCCGGACCTCCAAGGTGCGGACCCGCGCGAGCGTCAGGGTCTCAGTGATTCCCGATTCCGTGCGTACGTCAAGGTGGCCGTCGGAAATGCCCTGAAACCGACCGGTCACCGCCCGGCCATCGGGGAGGGTAGCGCGGATCACGGCACTCAGGCCCAGCCTCCCCAGTCCCGGAGACGCCCGGACCGAGTCCTGGGCGCAGGTCGGGCGTGCCGCACCCAGGATCAGTGTGGCCGAGAGCAGCAACGAGATAAATGGACCACGCTTCGCATGTGGCGCGGGTCGCGCCTCTCGAGGATCAGTGTGTACACCAAATCTGATCGACGTGACTTGGCTGTGACCCCGCCCGCCGGACGGCCTAGAAGGCGGGGTGCAGAACCAGCACCGGCTTTCCGGTGGCACGAATCACCTTCTCCGCCACGCTACCGAGGAGCAGGCGGCGCACCCCCGCCGCTCCGTGGGTGGTGAGGGCAACCATGTCGAAGCGCGCCTCCTCGAGCACGCTCAGAATCCCGCCCGCCGCACTGTTACCCGCAACGACCCGCCTGGAGACCGAGATACCGCGCTTCCGCAGGCGAGCCGCGACTCTCCGAAGCCTGCTGTGGGCCTCATCGGAACGGCGGGCGTGAATGGCCGGGTGCTGCGGAACCGGGTATGGCATCGTGGGTTCGGAGGCGTCGAACGTCGGAGCCACCACGGTGAGCAGGGTGACCGCGGCCCCGGTGATCTGGGCGAGATCCACAACCGGATCGAGAATGGCATCGGAGTACTCCGACTGATCGAGGGCAACCAGGATGGCGCCGTCGCCGCGGTTCAGCGATCCTGCCGAATCGCGCCCCGGATGGACGAGGAGCACGGGCCGGGTCGAGTGGCGCACGACGTGGTCGGCGACGCTGCCGAGCCAGAGGCGCCCGAACGCGCCGCGGCCGTGCGTGGCCATGACAATCATGTCGGCCCCGATGCGTCCGGCCTCTGCGCAGATCGCTTCTCCCACCGGGCCCTCGATGAGCCGGAATTGCACCGGCGCGTCTCCGGTGGGCCCGTACTTGGTGGCGACCTCGGCCAGGTAATCCTCGCCCTCGCGGCGGACTTCTTCCGTGGGGGCGAGCTGGAAGCCGGCCACCTCCCCCATCCCTGCCATCGAAACCATCGCCGCCATCGGCTGATTCGCCATGGCCAGGTAGATGCGCGCTCGCGCCGCGGAGGCCAGCCTCGTGGCGACGGGGAGGGCGGCTTCTGCGAACTGCGAACCGTCGAGTGGAACCAGGACCGTGCTGAGCATGACCGCCTCCAGTGACGAGATTCCCGATGCGGCAGCACCGGTAACCTGCACCAGGACGGATGAAGAGAGAGTGAAGTTGGTGCGAATCAGCTCGATGGATTCAGCCAGCCCACCAGCCAGAACCCCAGCGCGCTGGACGCCGTGAGCAGCAACAACCGCGGCACCACCACCTTGCGGTACTCGCCCGAGCCGAACCCAACGGCCAATCCGCACTTGAAGGCGGAATTCACGGTGACGCCAAGGACAATCGCGCGCGCGGCGGTGATCACCAGGGCCGGCGCCTCGCCCAGCCGGTTCATTCCGAATGTGAGCGCATCCATGTCGGTGAGACCGAGGATCGCGGCCGAGGCGAACACCCCGGTTTGGCCGAACCGGGCGTTCAGGAGGCCCAGGAGGCTCATCACCAGCTGAAAGGCCACGGCCATCTGGATGGCCAACAACAGCTGCAGCGGGTTTCTGGTCTCGGAAGATTCCTCCCGGCCGGTCGCAGGTGCAGCCGATCGCAGCCTACTGACGACCAGGATGATCCCCACCATCAAGACCGGAGCCAGACCCACGGCAACCGCGGGCAGCAGCGCACTGTTGAGCACCAGGGTCACGACCAGGATCCTGGGGATCAGCACGCTGCACGCGGCGACCGTACCGACCGCCAGCGCATCGGAATTGGCCGGCTGGTGCCGGCTCAACCGGGCAAAATTGAGCGTGACGGCGGTGGACGAAAGCAACCCTCCGAGCGCGCCCATGGCCGGGTATCCGCGAGAATCCCCGAGCGCCCGGCGGGCGAGGTAACCGGCAAAATTGAGCCCGGAAAAGATCAGCACGACGGTCCAGAGCGCCCTCGGCTTGATGCCCCCGAACGGTCCGATCGGGCCTTCGGGCAGGAGTGGCAGCACCACCAGCGCCAGCACCGCGAACTGCAACGCGGCGCGTATCTCCTCCTCGCCGATCCGCTTCAAAAAACCGTGGATGAAAGTCTTCTCGCGCAGGACCAGCACAATCACCGCGGCGGCGCCACTGGCCACGCGGAGCGAGCCCATCCCCGCCAGCACTCCGACGGCCAGCACCAGGAGCGCAGCCGCCTCGGTGGTACCGTCGATCGCCTCGCCGCCACGGCGGACCGCCGTCAGGTAGGCCGCGACCACCAGCGCGCCGGCGGAGAGCAACAGGGCCCCCGCCACGACCGGGTCGGCCACCTCGAGGAGCCAGCCGGCCACGCCACCGAGAGCCCCGATGAGAAAAAAGGTGCGCACGCCCGCAAAGCGGGCAGCGGGGCCCGAGGCGTGACCCGACCACTCCCGCTCCACCCCAACGGCCAGACCGGTGAGTCCGGCGATGGAGAGGCGGAGCGCGGTGTCGAGGTCGCTCATCGCTAGCGCCGGCGCCGAGCCAGGTAGGACTCGCGGCCCTGGACGATCGCGTCGAGGTGGGGAGCAGGGTCGAACCGTACCGGGTCGGTACAGGGCAGGCCGGTGGTGCGGGTGGCCGCGGCGCAAGCCTCGCGCGCCTCGGCGTCAGGGAGATCGAAGGTGTTCATCGATACCGCGATCACCCGGGTGGGGTGCACCGCGGAACCGATCATCTCGTACATCTTTACATAGTCGGCGAGGGGCGGGATCCGCAGCCACGGCTCGCCGCGATACTCACCGATGAACTCGCGGGTGGCCTGGTGGCAGAGGATCAGTCCATCGGGGCAGCTGCCGTGCAGCAGGCCCAGGGTGACGCCCGAATATCCGGGATGATTGATGCTCCCCTGTCCCTCCACCAGCACGACGTCGGCGCCCTCCGCCGCGGTCAGGACCAGCTCCTCGGCGGCACCGGCAATGAAGTCGGCCACAACTGCGTCGACGCCGGTACCCCAGCCTTCAATGAATATGCCGGTCTGCCCGGTGGCCGCGAACCGGGTCCTGAGCCCCCGCCTTACGAGCCCCTGCACCAACTGAAGTTGCGCCGTCATCTTACCGACGTTGCAGTCGGTCCCCACCGTGAGCACCACGTATGGGTCGACCAGCCGGGCCATGCCCATCGCCACCGGAAGCTTGGGTGGCGGCCGCCGGACGTCGAGAATTGTGCGGCCATTCGCCTTGGCTTTGGCCGCAAGCACCGGGTCATCGGAGAGAAAGGTGTGGAGCCCGCTCCAGAGATCGCAGCCGGCGTCGAGGGCCTCGGCCAGCCAATCGCGCCATTCCTCAGGCAGCCGACCGCCCGCCGGCGCAATGCCGATCAGCACGACGGTCGGACCGCGCCTCAACCCCTCGGCCATCGACCCAACCACAGGGATGTCTCCGCCGAAGCCGAGCACCTGCTGCACCGTCTTGCCCGCATTGACCCGGTCCACCACCCCCGCCACCCGGTCCGGCAGGTACCGGATCACCGAATTGGCTGTCTTGGACGTCATGGGAGAGAAGTCGCCGTCGGCGATGATCAGGAATCTTGGCTTGTCGGTCATCGTACTCGGGATTCAGGTTCAGGATTCGGGGGTCACGGAAAATAGCCGAGCGGCGCGATTCTGGTGTGAACCGCGCCGCCCTGATCCCTGGTTCCTGCAACGTTGTCCCGGAACATTAGGGTTTCGTGTCGTCGTTCTCCAGCAGCTCCGCGTCGTGGACCGGCTCGCCCGTCTTGCCGCCGGCGCCCAGCGCCTTGGTGTCCTTGGCGGCGCCAAGCATGCCCATCTTGGTTTTCAGGTCCATGAGCTGCTGATCGGCAGTGCCCTTGTACTCCAGCTTCTTGAACTGATCCATCAGGTCGTCGGACTGGAACTCCTGCTGGATTTCGGCAGCGGCAAGCGCCTTCCGCTCGATGGCCTCGATCTTTTCGGCCATCCGGTCGAACGACTCGAAGGCGCTCTTGTCGTTCATGCCGGACATGGTTTCCTGGATGCGCTGCTGCGCCTCGGCCCGCTTGGCGCGCGCCACCAGGATGTTCTTTTTGCGCTTGGCCTCTTCGATCTTGTCGTTGAGCTGGCGGAGCTGCCCCTTCAGGCTCTCGGTATCGGCCTTGTGCTTCACCCAGGTCTCGTGAAGCTGCTGGGCGCCCTGCAGCGCTTCGTTGTAGCGCATGAGCGCCTGCGTGGCCAGGTCGTCGCGGCCCTCCTGGACCGCGAGCATGGCGCGCCGCTCCCAGTCTTCCGCCTGCTTCTTGAGGGCCTCGGCGTCGGCCTGGAGTTTTTTCTCGTCCGCGATGGCGGCGGCCGCTTCCTGCTTGGCCTTGGCCAGGTTGGACTTCATGTCCAGGATCAACTGGTTCAGCATCTTCTCCGGGTTTTCGGCCCGTGAGATCAGGTCATTGATGTTCGACCTGAGCATCGTCGAGAAGCGATCGAAGATCCCCATCAGCTCTTACCTTTCGCGATACGGCGCGAGCGCGCTCAGATGGGAGGCCAGGGCGAGCGTCAGCGAATCCCAGCTCGCCTCGAACTCCAAGAAGTCCAGATCCGCCAGCTCGAGCGCGTCGGTGAGCACGACGTGCTCCCCCTCGAGCCCGTAGGAGCCATGCACGAGGTCGCGGGCGTTAAACTCGAGGAGGAGGCGGTAGAGCTTGCTCCGCTTGTCCTCCTGGGCCGGCGATTCCGTGACGCGGACCCGGAGGATGACCACCGGCGGCGCGTAGTTGACGATGAACTCTGCGCCGGTCTGGGTCCGGGCCCGCCACAATCCCGGCTCGAGTTCGGTCACTTCGACCGTGCCTCCTTCGACCCGGTCCAGGAACGATTGGATGTCGTCGCGCGTCAGCATCGCTGTCCCCATCTCCTGGCCGGCAAGGTTGATACCGCCGGCACGTGAAATCTACCCACTTGACGTCCACCTGCGCCAAACGCCGTGGGCCAGCTTCATCCCCGGAGCTCATCCATTTCGGTCACCAGCTGGCCGGTCTCTCGTCGGACGTCGGCCTGCCGCCTTCGAGGTTCCGGGCGAAGCTCTGCCGAGAGCCCTTCATGCCCCGCCCCCGGGGCCAACCGCGCGCTGCTCCGGCTGGCCCTGAGCGAGCATCCGCTCGGCAAAATCGAGCCGCTCCTCCAGACCGCTCCGTTCGGCCTCCAGCTCGTTGATCCGCTCCTCGAGGGCCGCCATTCGTTCCGCCGTCATTTCTCCGGTGGTGAGGCCCGGGGCCGGGTCCGGCGTTCCGGTGCCACCACTGCCACCGATTCGCCGGGCCAGGGCCAGGCCGATCGGTCGAATGACGCCGACGACGGTCGCGACGAGCGCCCCGCCGATGGCGATCCACATGGCGAATTCACCGAGCTCCGTCATGTGCGCGCGCCAGGCTCGATGGCGCGGGGCTCCGCAGCCTGAGTGAGCATCCGCTCGGCGAAATCCAGCCGCTCTTCCAGCTGGCCGCGCTCACCTTCGAGCTCCTGAATGCGTTCTTCCAGCGCGGCCACGCGCTCGGCGGTCATTTCGCCGGTGGTGAGGCCGGTCGCGGGATCGGCTTTGGACTTCCCGCCACCGATCCGGCGCCCGATGGCCTGACCGATCGGCCCGAAGAACAAGCCCAGAAAGAGAAAGCCGATCGAAAGGAACAGCGCGAACTCGCCCGCATCCCCCATTCGTATCATCATCGCTCGTCTCCCGGCCCAACCACCCGCAGCGGCGGCGCAGACTGCGCCAGGAGCCGCTCCGCAAAATCAAGGCGCTCGGCCAGATCGGCCACCTGGGCCTGCGACGCTTCCAGCTCCGCCACCCGCTGCTCCAGTTCGACGATGCGCTCGGCCTCCATCTCGCCGGTGGTGAGCCCCGGATGCCCGCCCTTACGCAGAGCCAGGGAACGGCGGATGCCAAGTACGATCAGCGAAGCGCCGGTGATCACCGGAAACATCTCCTCAGGACCGTTGGACATGCTCACCCAGGCCATGAGCATGAGGGTGACGCCGATCTGCACGACCAGGTCGAAGCCGTCCACGCCGAGGTTGCGCCGGAACCAGCTCACCGTGCGCCATCCTTCAGGGGTTCCGCCGGCGCGGCAAGAAGCCGCTCGGCAAAGTCGAGGCGCTCCTCCAGCTCGCCAACCCGCACCCGATCCTGCGCCAGCTCGGCCAGCCGGTGCTCCAGTTCTTCGATTCGCTGGGCCATGGCGGGGTCGGTACCGGCCTTGCCCTCAATGCGACGGGCGAATGCTTTTCCGAGCGGCCCGCGCAGAATGATCGCCGCGCCGACGCTGAAAAAAAGCACGATCGAAATGAGCATGGGTGCGACGTCGTTGGGGTTCATTCGCCCCGCTCCCCCCGTTGCAGGAGATCCTGGTTCCGGCGCTCAGTCAGCAGGCGTTCGGTAAAATCGAGCCGCTCCTCGAGCTCCCCCACCCGTCCGCGAAGGGAGTCCACCTCGGAGAGCTGTGCTCGGAGGTGATCGACCTCGGCCCGGAGCTCCGGATCGCCGACCCTTCCCTCGAGCTTGTGGGCCCAGGCGCGCGCCAGCGGACCGAACACCTTGACCGCCACAATGACGAAGCCGATCAGGACCAGCACCATCATCGCCGATTCCTGCAACCGCTCGAAGGCCAAATTCGGATCCGCCCCGATGGGCGGAGGCAGCTGCGGAGGCACGGGCGCCGATACCTGGAGGACGGTCATGCCGAATCGCTCCCGCCGGTTAGCCGGCCGGTCTCCTGATTCTTCGCCAGCAGACGCTCGGCAAAGTCCACCCGCTCCTGGAGCTCGCCCACGTCCGCCCGGAGCTGCTCCAGCTCGTTGAGCACCTCGGGCTCGGTGCCGCCCGCGCCCAGCGGCTGGGTGCCGTGCCGGATCCGATCGGCGAGTGCCTTGCCCACCGGGCTGATGGCCAGGAGGAACAGGGTGCCGCCCCCAAAAATGAACGTGATGGCCAGAATACCTTCGAGATCCATGGAGCCTGTCTATCGGTTATCGGGCGGCTGTCCGCCAGACAGGCGCTCGGATTCATGCTGCCTGGCAATGAGCCGATCGGCAAAATCAACTCGCTCCTCCAGCTCGTGCACCCGGGCTTCCAACCCTTCGACATTGGCCAGACGATCGTGGAGGGCCTCCAGCTCGTCGGGACCGGGCCCCGTGGAGGGCGGGTCGAACCGTCGTTTCAGGATCGACACCACCGTGATACCGGCGTAGGTACCAACTCCAAGGCCCACGAGGGCCCCGACGAAGGCCACCACATTGATGACGTCATCCATGAGTGGGCGCCTGGTCTTTGCCCCGCGCCAGCAACCTTTCTGCGAAGTCCATCCGTTCCTCACCCTCACTCAGCCGCTGCTCCAGGTGGTTCACCAGCTCGCGCAGCTCCATGACTTCCTCCCGGAGCTCCTGATCGCCTGCGCCGGAACGCCCGCTGATTCTCCGGGCGATGGCCTGCCCGAGCTGGCTCTGCGCCACCCGGATGATCACGAAACCGATCACCACCATGCTGACGATGCCGGTGACCATCCCCATAATGGGGATCATCTCGCCCGGAAAGTTGGGAGGCATCTGCACTCAGTTCACCCGCTTTCCGGCGGTGAGCTGTCGCTCGGCAAAATCCAGTCGCTCCTGGGTTTCCATCAGTTCACCCCGAAGGGTGTCCACCTCCAACCGCAGTTCCCGCAACTCGCCCTCGAGGGCTGCCGGCAGCCCGTCGTCGCCGCCGATCCGGCGGGCCACCGCTTTGCCGATCGCCGTCCGCGAAAGCACCACCAGGCCCGTGAAAAACACGAACAACACGGGGATGAGCACGGCCAGCGCCTGCTTGTCCATTGCACCTCCGGCCCGCAATCAGGCGGTCAGCTCCAAGGGGTTCCGGACGCTGTACGGAAGAATGGCCGGTGATGTTTCATCACGCAACGTCTGCTCCATGGCTACGACTCCAGCCCGGATTTCGGTCAGTCGCGCGGCGATCTCGCGAGCCTGGGCGCCCACCGGACGGAGGAAGACCTCCAGCGCCTGGTAGGTTATCATGGCGTGAGCGACGAACCGGCGCCGCCGAGGAGCGTCTCGGTCAGGAAGTCGGTGAGCAGGGTGCGGAGATGGACCGAGGTGTTCCCGCCCGAAATGCTGTGATTGCGGTTCGGGTATTCCATAAAACGGAACTGCTTGTTCGCGGCGACCAGGGCGTTGATCAGGGCCTCGGTGTTCTGGTAGTGCACGTTGTCGTCGCCCGAACCGTGCACCAGGAGAAGTTTACCCTTCATCTGCCCGACGTAGCTGAGCGGCGAGCCCTTGTTGTACCCGGCGAGGTTGTCCTTGGGTAGCCCGTTGAAGCGCTCGGTGTAAATGTTGTCATAGAAGGTCCAGTGGGTTACCGGCGCCACCGCCACGGCGGTGCTGAATACACCCGGCGCCTGGAACAATCCGTTGAGGCTCATGAAGCCGCCATAGCTCCAGCCCCAGATGCCCATGTGTGCCGCGTCGATATAGCTCCGCTCCCGAGCAAGCGCCGTCGCGGCCGCGGCTTGATCGTGGGTCTCGACGACGCCGAGCCGGCCGTAGATGATCTTGCGCCAGTCCCGTCCGCGCGCGCCGGTGCCGCGGTTGTCCACACTCGCCACGATGATGCCCCGTTGCGCCAGCAACGCGTGCCAGAGATAGGTAGTGCCGCCCCAGGAATCGTTGACGGTCTGGGAACCGGGGCCGCCGTACACATGGAACACGATGGGGTACTTCCGGGACGGATCGAAGCCGGGTGGCTTGATCATCCAGCCGTTGAGGGAAACGCCATCCCCGATGTCCACCTGGAAAAATTCGGACGGCCCGCGGCTCAGCCCGGCCAGCTGTTCCTTGAGGCGCACGTTGGCCGCCAGTGGCCGCACCACCGCGTGGTCCGGCAAGCGCACCAACTCGGTGACGGGAGGGACGCCGAAGCTGGAGAAGGTGTGGAACGCCCATCGCGCGCCGGGGGCAATGTCGTAGGCATGGCTACCAGCCGCGCCCGCGGGTGTCACCCGCTCGGGCGCTCCGCTGCCGTCGAGCCGCGCTCGCCAGAGGTAGCGCCGGGCCGGATCATTCGGCGCGGCGATGTAGTAGAGCCATCCGGTACGCTCGTCGGTACCGGAAATGTCCCTCACGTCGTAGGCGCCCGGGGTGATCGGTCGGGGCGGGCCTCCAGCGCGCGATACCACATACACCTTGTTCCAACCATCGCGCTCGCTGGTCCAGGTGATCTCGTTGCCGCCATCGAGCCAGACCGGCTGCTCCACCACTTCCACCCACGCGGAATCGCGCTCGGTGAGAATGGGGCGGATCGCACCGGTCCGGACGTCCCCCAGCACCAGCTCGAGGGTGTTCTGCAGCCGGTTGAGGCGCTGCACCACCACCTCATCGCTCGAGGCGGCCCAGTCCATGCGGGCGAGATAGTGGTTGCGGGGGTCGCCGGTGAAGGCAAGCCAGCGAGTGGGTCCTCCGGCGATACTCACGATGCCGATCCGCGCCGCCGAATTCTCTTCTCCGGCCTTGGGGTATTGGATGGCCTCGATCGAGGAGTAGAGCGAATCGGTGGTGCGATAGAGCATGAAGTCCCGCACCTTGTCGGCGGTGAGCTGCCAATAGGCGATGCGGGTTCCGTCCGGACTCCAGCGCCAGCCGTCGTGCAGCCCCAGTTCCTCCTCGTACACCCAGTCGAAATTACCGTTGATCACCGTGCGGCCACCGTCGGTGGTGAGCCGGGTGATTTTCCCGCCCGCCAGATCCTCGACGTAGATGTCGTTTTCGCGAACGTAGCCGACCCTGGTGCCCGAAGGATTGAACTTGGCGTACAGCAGGGTCGATGGCTTCGCGGGGCCGCCCAGCCTAGTCAGCTTTCCGGAGGTCCGGTCGAGGACCCAGTAGTCACCCCGGGTATTGAGTCGCCAGACCGGCTTGGTGTTGGTAAACACCAGGAGCCGCCGCTGATCGGGGGACCATGCATAGCTCTCAATGGCAAGGGGGGTGCGCGTTCCGGCAGGCGTCAGCTGGCTCGCCGAGACAAGCACCTCGCGGCGCCCGCTCTCCGTGTCGTACTTGACGATATCCTTGCCGAGACTATCCCGCGCCTGCTCCAAAGTGGTGTAGGACGCGCCGTCTCCCAGCCACCGCGCCGGCCCGAACTGGTCCGCGCGGAAATCGGTCCCCTCGAAGATGCGCGGGATGGTGAGCCTGGCGGGATCGGCTTGCCGGGCGGAGATCGGCGCGGCCAACAGGACCAGCGGGAAGAGTGCCAGGAATGAGCGTGACATGACCGGGCGTGAGCGGAAGGGGGCGACAATCCTCGTTAGAAGAACATACTCGCGCTCCGGGCACTCCGCCGGGGCGCTACGCCGAGCGCCCTGCGGCCAGCGCGCGGGCCAGGAACTCGGCGGTGTGGCTTCCCTTCACCCTCGCCACGTCCTCGGGGGTCCCCTGCGCGACGACCTTGCCCCCTTTGGCCCCGCCTTCGGGGCCCAGGTCGATGACCCAGTCCGCGGTCTTGATGACGTCGAGGTTGTGCTCGATCACGATGACGCTGTTGCCTTTGTCCACCAATCGGTGAAGCACCTCGAGCAGCAACCGCACGTCTTCGAAGTGCAGCCCGGTGGTCGGTTCGTCCAGGATATAGAGGGTCCGCCCGGTGTCGCGCTTGGCCAGCTCGGTGGCGAGCTTGACCCGCTGCGCCTCTCCGCCTGAGAGGGTGGTGGCCGATTGACCGAGGTGCAGGTAGCCCAGCCCCACGTCGTTGAGCAGTTCGAGCTTTTCCCGAATCCGCGTCTGGGCACTGAAGAACTCGAGTGAATCGGCAACAGTCAGATCGAGGACGTCGGCAATACTCCGCCCCTTGTAGCGTACTTCCATCGTCTCCCGGTTGTAGCGCCGTCCCTTGCAGACCTCGCACGGCACGTACACGTCGGGCAGGAAGTGCATCTCGATCTTGACCAGCCCGTCGCCCTCGCACGCCTCGCACCGGCCGCCCCTTCACGTTGAAGGAGAACCGCCCCGGACCGTAGCCCCGCATCTTGGCCTCGGGGAGCTGGGCGAAGAGCTCGCGGATCGGTGTGAAGAGGCCGGTATACGTCGCCGGGTTCGAGCGCGGGGTCCGGCCGATCGGGCTCTGGTCGATGTCGATCACCTTGTCGATGTGTTCGACGCCCTCGAGGCGGTCGTGAGCGCCTGGCACCACGCGGGCGCGATAGAAATGACGCGCCAGCGTGGCGTAGAGCAGATCGGTGACCAGCGAGGACTTGCCCGAACCGGACACGCCGGTCACCGCCACGAACAGCTTGAGCGGCACGTCGACGGTCAGGTTGCGCAGGTTGTTGCCCCGCGCGCCCACGACTCGTAGGCTCTTCCTGGGATCCCGGGCCCGTCGGCCCTTGGGCACCGGCACTCGGAGCTCGCCGCGGAGATAGCGCGCCGTCAACGAATCGGGGTGCGCCAGGATCTGGTCCACCGTGCCTTCTGCCACGACGTGGCCCCCCTGGTTGCCCGCGCGGGGCCCCAGGTCGATGACATGATCGGCGGCGCGGATGGTGTCCTCGTCGTGCTCCACGACGATGACGGTGTTGCCGAGATCGCGAAGCTCCCGGAGCGTGCGGAGCAACCGGGCGTTGTCGCGCTGGTGCAGACCGATGCTCGGCTCGTCCAGCACGTAGAGCACGCCGACCAGACGGGACCCGATCTGCGTGGCCAGGCGGATCCGCTGCGATTCGCCACCGGACAGCGTGCCGGCGCTCCGCCCGAGCGTGAGGTATTCGAGCCCCACATCCCGCAAGAATACCAGACGGTCGCGGATCTCCTTGAGAATCGGCCCCGCGATTTCCGGATCCACGCCTCGGGCCAGATCGCGACCGATCGGAATTCCGTCGAAGTACGCCACTGCATCGTCCACCGGCATGTCCACCACATCGCCGATGCTGCGACCAGCCAGAAGCACCGAGAGGCTCTCGGGCTTGAGCCGCCGCCCGCCGCAGGCCCGGCAGGGCATTTCGACGAGAAACTCCTCGAGTTGGGAACGCACGGCGTCGCTGCTGGACTCGTGGTAGCGCCGCTGGACGTTCCTGAGGATGCCTTCCCACTCGGTTTCGTAATCGGCGCGGCCGCGAGCCCCGTCGCCGCCGAACTTGAACAGCTTCCCCGCGGCACCGTTCAGCAACACGTCGCGGGCCTGGGCGGGCAGGGTGCTCCAGGGCGAATTTAGATCGAACTTGAACGCCTTGGCCAGCGCGGGGAGCACCGCCTTGCGCAAGTACCCGGACGGCTCGCCCCAGGGCAGGACCACGCCTTCAAGTATCGAGATGCTGGGATCGCCCAGGATGAGGTCGGCGATCACTTCCCGCCGCGTGCCGAGTCCATGGCAGTCGTTGCACACGCCGAACGGGGAATTAAAGGAGAACTGACGCGGCTCGAGCTCCGGCAAGGAGAGCCCGCACTGGGGACATGCAAAGCGCTCGGAGAACAGCACCGCGGACGGGCGGTCGGACGGGCGGGAGGACTCCTCGTGCCGTACGACCTCGACGACTCCGTCGGCCACCTTGAGCGCGGTCTCGATTGAGTCATTGAGCCGGCTCCGGTCCTCAGGCCGCACCACCAGACGATCCACCA
>JANNGX010000266.1:0-7389 GCA_031404115.1 Gemmatimonadales bacterium
CGACGCCTTCCATCAGCGCTTCGATGTCCTGCCGCGTCATCTTCGAGGCGTTGTCGATGCCGTCGGAGAGGAGCAGGATGGCCCGAGAGGCGTTGCGGCCCAGTTCGCTGCGTTCGGGCATGTCCGAGAGGGCATCGTAGAAAGCGGCCGAAAGGGTGCCGCGCTTTGTCTTGTCGGCCCGCCTCTTGCACAATGTTGCGATTTCTCGAGACAACGCCGGTTTGGACCATCGGAGGTACCGTGATTCGCCGCCACTGCTGCGTTGGTCTGTGGTTCGCGTTCGGCATCATGACCGGGTGCAAGAGCTCCACCCAGGAACCGGGTCAGTGCGCGGTGTCTGCCGTGGCGGTCACGCCCAATCCAGGCACGGTGGCCGTCGGCGCCACCCGCACCTTTGCCGCCGCGGTCACGCAGCAGAACTGCAGCGGTCTGACCACCGCCTGGATCACCGGCCACCAGAACATCGCCACCGTGTCCCAGGCGGGCGTCGTGACCGGCGTGTCGGCCGGCACCACGACCGTGAGCGCCACCGCGGGCGGGGTGACCGGCACCGTCAACCTCACCGTCACCGCGGCCGCCCCGACATGCCAGGTGACGTCGGTCACCGTGACGCCGGCGGCGAACCCCCTCGTCGTCGGCGAGATCGTCGTGCTCAACGCGGCCGTGGTCCAGCAGAACTGCACCGGCCTCATTACCACCTGGTCGAGCAACAACCTGCCGGTGGCCACGGTGAATTCCAGCGGCGTGCTGGCGGCCGTGTCGCCGGGGACGGCGACGATCACTGCGACGGCCGGCGGCGTCTCGGGCACCGCGAGTGTCGTGGTGAATCCGCCGGTGTTCGGGTCCAACTGGACCGTCTCCCAGGTGCGGGTGGCCGGGTCCCCAACGGCGCCGCCGGGTTACTCCAATGCCGCATGGGCCGCGAGTCCCGGTGACGTATTCGTCGCCAGCAATGGGGACTTGTACCGCTTGACTGCGGGCACCTGGAGCAAGTTTCCCGACAACGGTTTCGGCGTGATTGCCATGTGGGGCAGCGGAGTCAACGACGTCTTCGGTGTCGGGCAGCGGATTCTCCGGTGGAACGGCACCGCCTGGTCCGAGATGACCTCACCGACCGCCCAGACCATGCAGGCCATCTGGGGCAGCGGGGCCACCAACATCTTTGCGGTGGGCAATGCCGGCACCATCATCCGGTTCAACGGGACGGCGTGGTCGTCGGTGACCTCGCCGACGGCGGCAAACCTCCGGGGCATCTCGGGGAGCAGCGCCAGCTTTGCGCTTGCCGTGAGCGAGAGCGGCCAGGTGATCAAGTGGGACGGGACCTCCTGGACCCTGCAGGCCACGCCGGCCGGGTTCCTCAGCGCGGTGTGGGTGGCGAGTCCCACGCTCGCGTTTGCCGTTGGCTTTGCCGGGAGCGTATACCGGTTTAACGGCGCCACCTGGGCCAACGAGGCGACGCTCGGCAGTGGCAACCTCACCGCGGTGTGGGGCTCCTCCCCGACCGATGTGTATGTGGCGGGGGCCGCGGGGTACCTGGCCCACTACGACGGGGCCACCTGGACCCAGATACCCGCGAAGGTCGGCGCCGACTTCGTGGCGCTGGCGGGCTCCGGCGCCACCGGCTACGGCTTCGGTGACGGCTTCGTGGTGAGCCTGGCGCCGGCCAGCCAGACCCTGCTGAGCTACGCGCCGAGCCTCAACTCCGTCTGGGCCGTCGATGCGAACACCGCATTTGCCGTGGGCGACGGCGGCACCGTGTGGAAGTACGCGAGCGGCGTCTGGCAGCTTCAGACCACCGGGGTCCTGCACAAGCTCACCGATGTCTGGGCGGCGTCGGCCACGCAGGTCATTGCGACCGGCATCCGGGTCAACACCAATAGTGGGGTGGTGATGCGCTACGACGGCGCGACCTGGTCCGAGATGACCATTCCTGCGTCCAGCGGACTGGCTTCGCTCTGGGGGCCCTCGATCGACAAGCTGGTGGCGGTGAACCGGTTCTCGCCGGTGCTCAAGTTCGACGCCACCACCTGGACCCTGGCCACGGCCGGAGCCCCGGGTGGGGTGAACACGATGTGGGGCACCGGCCCCACCGACTATTTCCTGGTGGGAAGCGCGGGCTTCACGGCCCGCTTCGACGGGGCGGCCACCGTGACCCCGCTCGCGTCGGCGCCGATTACCGGCGCCCTGATTTCGCTCTGGGGCAGCAGCCCGACCAACTACTTTGCCGGGACCAACAACGGGGCGCTCTACCGCTTCAACGGCACCACCTGGACCCTGATGACGGTGCCGACCCAGAGCGCCATTTCCGGCATCTGGGGGACCGGACCGTCGGAGATCTTTGCGCTCACCTTCAACGGTGAGATCAGCCGGTTCGACGGCACCCTCTGGACCAAGACCAAGGTGAGCGATCCGAATCTGTTGTTCAACGCCCTTCACGGCTCGGCCACCCGGCTCTTTGCCGTCGGGTCGATGGGGGCCGTGATGGTGACGCAGTAGCTCGGGCGGGCCCAAGCGCTCGCGGAAGCTCCCTCGCCTCCGGGTGCGCCCGACGCTACTTTCACCCCATGTCCGCCGTCGGCAACAGCGTTCCACGCAAGGACGGAATCGGAAAGGCCACCGGCGCCGCGCGCTACGCCGACGACATCGTGCTGCCCGGCATGCTGCACGGCCGCACCATCCGCTCCACCATACCCCGCGGCCGGGTCCGCTCCATTACGCTCGACTTCGACACCACCGGCTTTACTATCGTGGACTATCACGATGTACCCGACCGCAACGTCGTTGACCTCATTGCGCAGGATCAGCCCTTCCTGGTGGAGAAAGAAATCCGCCACATGGCCGAGCCGATTCTGCTGCTTGCGCACGAGGACAAGGAGACCCTCAACGCCGCCCGGGTGACGATCGAGTACGACGAGGACACGCCGCTCTTCGACCCGGAGCAGTCGACCCAGTTTTTCAAGACCATCACCATTGCCAAGGGCGACGCCGCGGCCGCGCTATCCCGAGCCGACATCATCGTCGAGGGCACCTACCGGACCGGCCATCAGGAGCACATTTACATCGAGCCCAACGGCGTTATTGCCGAGCTGGAAGAGGGCGGCGTGACGATTCATGGCTCGGTGCAATGCCCCTTCTATGTGATCAAGGCGGTGCGCTGCCTGCTGGGCCCCAGCCGACCGGTGCGGGTGATCCAAACCGAGACCGGCGGCGGCTTCGGCGGCAAGGAGGAATACCCCTCCATGCTCGCGGGCCACGCGGCCATGCTGGCGCTCAAGTCCGGGCGCCCGGTGAAGATGATCTATGACCGCACCGAGGACATGGTGGCGACCACCAAGCGCCACCCCTCCATCGTGACCCACCGGACCGGGCTGACCAGAGACGGCCGACTGGTGGCCATGGACGTCGAGGTCCTCATGGACGGCGGCGCCTATGTTACCCTGAGCCCGGTGGTACTGTCCCGCGGCTGCATTCACGCCGCCGGGCCCTACCGCTGCGACAATATCAGTATCCGGGGTCGTGTCGTGTTCACCAATACCCCGCCGAATGGAGCCTTTCGCGGCTTCGGCGCGCCCCAGACGGAGTTTGCGGTCGAGGTCCATATGGACCGGATCGCCGAGACGCTGGGGATGGATCCGGTGAGCCTCAGGCGGATCAACGCCCTCCGTCCCGGCGACACCACCGCCACCGGCCAGACGCTTCGCGCGGACAGCAGCGCGCACCAGGTGCTCGAAGAGGCCGTGCGACGCACCGACTTTACCCGCAAGCGCACCGAATACCTCGGCAGCAACCGCGCCATCGGCCTCGCCCTCTTCTACCACGGCGCCGGTTTCACTGGAGCCGGCGAGAAGAATCTCAAGTCCACGGCGCGTCTCGTGCTCACCCCCACCGGCGTGCGCATCGCCGTCGGCAGCACCGAGATCGGCCAGGGCACCCGCACCATGCACGCGCAGATCGTCACCGATGCGCTCGGCATCCCCTATGAAGATGTGGAGGTGGCACAGCCCGACACCGCGCGCGTGGCCGACAGCGGCCCGACCGTGGCCTCGCGCACCTGCATGGTGGTGGGCAAGATCCTCGAGGAGTGCGCGCTGGAGATGAGGGACACGCTCGGCGGGCTCGCGCCGAAGGAGTACTACGCCAGGCACGGTTCCATCACCGTCGAGCGGATGTATCAGCCGCCCGACTGGATCCAGTGGAATGACGACACCTACGAGGGCGATGCCTACGCCACCTACGGCTGGGGCTGCGACGTCGCCGAGCTCGAGGTCGACCCGGACACGTTCGAAGTACGGCCGGTGAAGCTCACCGCGGTGCAGGAGTTCGGGCGGCCGATCCATCCGGCACTGGCCCGGGGCCAGATCGAGGGCGGCACCGTCCAGGGCCTGGGGTACGCGCTGCTCGAACGCGTGGTCATGAAGCACGGCGCGATGGCCAACGCCCAGCTCACCAACTACACCATCCCGACCACGCTGGACACGCCCGAGATTGACGTCGTCATGCTCAGCAACCCGTACCCCGGCGGGCCCTTCGGCGCCAAGGGCCTGGGCGAGCTGCCGATGGACGGCCCCGCGCCCGCCGTGGTCAACGCCCTCCGTCACCTCAAGTTCGACGTGCGGGAGATCCCCGCCACGCCCGAGCTGCTGGCCGCCGCCCCGACCCTCGCGTGAACTTCGTGCTCAACGGGGTGTCCACCGACGTCGCGGCGCACCCCATGACGCGGCTGCTCGACGTGCTGCGCGAGGAATGCGGCCTCACCGGCACCAAGGAGGGGTGCGGCGAGGGAGAGTGCGGCGCCTGCACCGTGCTGGTGAACGGTGAGCCGGTCTGCTCCTGCATCGTTCCCGTGGTGCAGGTGACCGGTGCCGAAGTGCTGACCATCGAGGGGCTCGGCGGCACCCATCCCCTGCAGGAGCTGTTCATGAGCGAGGTGGGTGCCCAGTGCGGCATCTGCACTCCCGGGATGATCCTGACCGCGCTCACCCTCTCCGAGGCGCCCACGCTCGATGAGGTGAAGACCGCGCTGGCCGGAAACCTCTGCCGCTGCACCGGGTACTCCGCGATCTACCGCGCGGTGATGAAGTGGCGCGGGACAGGCCACGCATGAAGACCGCCATCGCCGAGCTGGACCTGGAGCGTGCCACCTCGCTCCGCCAGGCGCTCGCACTGATGAAGAGCGAGGCGCGTACCCCGCTCGCCGGCACCACCGACCTCTACGTCGAGCTCAACTTCGGCACCTTGAAGCCACGGAGGTTTCTCGACATTTGGGCGCTGAACGAGCTGCGCACGATCAGCATGCACGGGGACACCCTCGTTATCGGCGCCCTCGCGACGTTCACCGCGCTGATCCGCTCTCCCCTGGTGCAGGCACGGCTGCCGATGCTGGTGGAAGCCGCAGGTCTGGTGGGCGGCATCCAGATCCAGAACCGCGGCACCCTGGGCGGAAACATCGCCAACGCCTCGCCGGCGGGAGATTCGCTCCCGGTGCTCGCCGCGGTGGACGCGATGCTGGTGCTCCGGAGCGCCGACGCCGAGCGGCGAATCCCGTTCACCGAGTTCTATACCGGATATCGGAAGAGCGTGATGCGCCCCGACGAGCTGCTCGTGGCCGTCGAGGTGCCACCGGTGGAGGGCGCCCAGTATTTCCGGAAGGTCGGGACCCGCGCCGCGCTGGCCATCTCCAAGATCGTGATGGCCGGCGTCAAGGGCGCGGTGCCGCGCATCGCCTTCGGCAGCGTCGCGCCGACGGTGGTGCGGGTCCGGCATACCGAACAGGCCCTTGCCGGGGGCACCCATATCGAGGACGTCGTGCGCATTCTCGAGCAAGAGATCGCGCCGATCGACGACATTCGCTCCTCCGCGGCGTATCGCCGTCGGGTGGCCGGCAACCTGCTGCGCCGTTTCTGGAGCTCGTGACCGTCGTCCTGCGCGGCCACCGGGTGGTGACCCCGGAGGGCGTGCGGCCGGCCTCCATTCACATCGAGGGCACCGGCATAACCCGCGTGGCGGCCTGGGACGATGTTCCGGCCGCCGGTGCCTTGGACGCGGGAGATTTCCTGGTCATGCCCGGGTTGGTGGACAGTCATGTCCACGTCAACCAGCCGGGCCGCACCGAGTGGGAAGGCTTCGTTACCGCCGGCCACGCCGCGGCCGCGGGGGGAATCACCACCATCGCCGACATGCCGCTCAACTCGATCCCGGCCACCACCACCGTGGCCGCTCTCGAGGCCAAGCGTGCGGCGGCAGGTAACCAGTGTGTGGTTGGCGTGGAATACATCGGTGGCGTGGTGCCGGGGAACAGCGCGGAGCTCATGGCCCTGCGCGACGCCGGCGTCTGCGCCTTCAAGTGCTTCCTGTCACCTTCCGGAGTGCCCGAGTTCCCCAACGTCACCGAAACCGACCTGCGCGAGGCCTTGCCGGTGCTCGCCCGCACCGGGCTCACGCTCATGGTCCACGCCGAGGACCCGTCGCTGCTCGTTGCGGGGGGCACTAGCCGGCGATACGCCGACTATCTGGCGTCGAGGCCCGTGGCAGCCGAGCACGCGGCGATTGCGCTCCTGATCCGGCTCATGGAGTGGTGCCCCACACCGGTTCACGTTGTCCACCTCTCATCCGCCACCTCGCTTCCCCTGATTCATGCGGCGCGGGCCCGGGGCCTCCCGCTCACGGTGGAGACCTGTCCCCACTATCTCACGTTTGCGGCGGAGGAGATCCTCGACGGCGCCGTCGAGTACAAGTGCGCCCCGCCGATCCGCGGCGGCCCGGAGCGGGACGGGCTGTGGCGCGGGTTAATCGACGGCCAGATCGACCTGGTTGCTTCGGACCATTCGCCCTGTCCGCCTGCGATGAAGCAGACCGGGGGCAATTTTTTTGCCGCCTGGGGCGGAATCGCGTCGCTGCAACTTTCCCTGGCGGCGGTGTGGACCGGCGCCCGCGCGCGCGGCGTGCCTCCCGAGCGTCTCGCCGAGTGGATGAGCGCGGGGCCGGCGCGCCTGATTGGGGCGGACGGGCGCAAAGGCACGCTGGCGGAGGGCTTCGACGCCGATATCGTGGTCTGGAATTCAGAGGAGAGTTTCGTCGTAGATCCTGCGAAGCTGCTGCATCGCCACCCGGTCACGCCCTATGCCAGGCGCGAGCTCTACGGCGTGGTCCGGGCCACCTGGGCCGGTGGCCGGCTCGCGTTCGGATCGCTCTGAGCCCGCCCGATGCTTCAGGGGCTCCGGAGGAGCCGTTCGAAGCGAGGGCGCCTTAGCCTACCGGGCTCTCTGCGCCGACTTCACTTCCACGGCGATGACGTGGGCTTCGCCGGAAAGTATCTCCCAGGCGTGCTCCGCGTTCTCCATCCACATCACCTGTCCGGGATACGTATCGAGAACGACGTTCTTGCCGTCC
>JANNGX010000267.1:0-1581 GCA_031404115.1 Gemmatimonadales bacterium
GGAGATGGTGATGCCGGGGGACAACATCCAGATGACGATCGAGCTGATCATCCCGATCGCGATGGACGACGGGCTGCGCTTCGCCATCCGCGAAGGCGGGCGGACCGTGGGCGCCGGCGTCGTTACCAAGATTCTGAAGTAAGACGGGAAGACGACCTCCCGTCCTCTACAGCGAGGAGCATAGCATGGCAGGCAAGATCAGAATCCGACTCAAGGCCTTCGACCACGTCGTGCTCGACCAGGCGGCCGCGGATATCGTCCGCACGGTGGAGAAGACCGGCGCCCAGGTGGCCGGCCCCATTCCCCTCCCGGTCAAGATCGAGCGGTGGACGGTGCTCCGCAGCCCGCACGTGGACAAGAAGAGCCGCGAGCAGTTCGAGCTGCGCACCCACAAGCGGCTGCTCGACATCAACGACTCGCGGCCCCAGACGATGGACGCGCTGACCAAGCTGGATCTGCCGGCGGGCGTCGACGTTGAGATCAAGGTCGGGTGAGGCGATGACCAACGGACTCATCGGCCGGAAGCTCGGGATGACGAGGGTGTTCACCGACGACGGCATCGCCGTGCCGGTGACGATCATCGAGGCCGGGCCCTGCAAGGTCGTCCAGGTGCGGGACCAGGCCGTGCAGCTCGGCTTCGGCGCGCGGCGCAAGAGCCGGGTGCACAAGGCCCAGCTGGCCCACGCCCAGAAGGCCGGCCTCGACGCGGCGCCCCATATCGTGCGCAGCTTCGAACTCGTGGGAGACGCGCCGGCGCCCGGCTCGGAAATCACGGTCGGCATGTTCGCCCCGGGCGAGCTGGTCAAGATCACCGGTCGCTCCAAGGGCCGCGGCTTCCAGGGCGTGGTGCACCGCTTCGGTATCGGCGGCGGGCCGGCCTCGCACGGCAACACCCGGCACCGGAAGCCCGGCTCCATCGGCGCCGGCACCGATCCGTCCCGTGTCATCAAGGGCAAGCGGATGCCCGGCCACATGGGCGACCGGCGGCATACCGAAATGGGTCTCCGGGTCGTCCGGGTCGACGCCGAGAAGAACCTGCTGTTCGTCGGGGGCGCGGTCCCCGGCTCCAAGAACGGCATCGTGACCGTGGCCAAGCAGGGGGGAAAGAGTCGCCATGATTGAGGCAGCGCACTATTCGGCCACCGGGGCGCGCCACAAGGCCGCGTTCGCGCTGCCGGGTGACTATTTCGACGGGACCGTCAACGAGCCCGTCATGCACCAGGCGGTCAAGACGTACCTGGGCAATCAGCGCCAGGGAACGGCCAAGACCAAGACCCGGAGCTTCGTCTCCGGCGGCAACCAGAAGCCCTGGAAGCAGAAGGGCACCGGCCGGGCACGCTCCGGCTCCAGCCGCTCGCCGATCTGGCGCGGGGGCGGCATCGTCTTCGGCCCGATCCCGCGCGACTACCGGGCGGACATTCCCAAGAAGGTGCGGCAGCTGGCCCGCCGCTCGGCGCTCAACGCGCGGGCGCGCGAGGAGTCGCTCTTCGTGGTGGACGCGATGGCGTTCGATGCGCCGAAGACCAGCAGACTGGCCGGCATGCTCGAGAAGATGGGCCTCGAGGGCAAGAAGGTCCTGGT
>JANNGX010000268.1:0-7299 GCA_031404115.1 Gemmatimonadales bacterium
GAGGAGACGGCGAGCGGTGCCCCGAAGAGCGCAATGATCAGGCACGCCGCCGGCAGCGCCAGCTTCACGGCGTGCTGGACCTGGAGCTTCTTGGTGTCGTTCCCGGAGCTGTTGAGCGCGGCGATGTAGCGCCCCAGCTCGCTATAGGTCATCTCCTCGGGATTCTTGGGCTCGATCAGCAGGTCGCGCGGCGGCTGGCTGAAGGCGGGTAGCCTGAGCTCGGCAAAGCTCAGCGTCAGCGCGTCGCCGCTGCGGCGAATCAGGTGGCTCGCGCCGTGCGTGAACCGCCAGAAATGGCCCCTGGGGTCCCACCGCGCGCTGTCCGCCGTGATCGACATCGTGGGAATGCTCGTGTCGCGTACCGCGCGCTCCAGCACGACCTGCTGCATCTGGTTATCCGTCGTGTTGAGCTGGCGGACCGTGTACACCCACCCGCTCCCGGCGCGGTAGACGAAGTTGGTCCGGGTGGTAACATTGCGGGCCTGCCGCTCCTTCTGGAGCTCGAGCTGCCGCGTGGTGGCCTCGGTGGCCCACTCGCCGATCATGAACGTGAGAATTGCCGCGAGGGTCGAGGCGATGAGCAGCGGCCGGATCAGCCGGTGGAAGCTCACCCCGCCGGCCTTGGCGGCGGTCAGCTCGGAATTGCGGGCCAGGGGCCCCACGGTGAACACCATCGCAAAAAGCGCCGCCGCCGGCATCATGGTGGCGATGTTCTGGGGCAAGGCATACAGGTAGGACAGCGCGATGGTGCTGGCCTGGAGGTCCCGGTCCAGCAGGCGTCGCAGATTGTCGGTGAGCTGGGTCAGCACCGACACGAAGGGCAGCCCGATCGCGGTGAGCAGGAACACCCGGAGCCAGTGCCCCAGCAGGTAGCGGGAGAGCAGCCGCATCAGGCCTTGGCCCGCTTGCGGCGCAGCCAGCCGGTAAGAAGATCCGTCAGATCGCCCAGGTCGCCGCCGCGAGTCGAGCCGAATTCCCGGTTCACCCGGACCAGCCCCAGGATTCCCGCCACCAGGACAATCAGGTTGGGCAGCCACATCGCCAGGGGAGCGGAGATGGCCCCACGGTCGGCGAGCTGCTCACCGGCCGTCAGGGCCACGTAGAACAGGGCGAAGATGACCAGGCTCCCCCCGATGACCAGCCCGATTCCTCCGCGCGGGAACCGGAGCGCGAGTGCGATGCCGATCAGAACGAAGCTCAGGCACGCGGCCGAGAGGGTGTACTTCTTGTGGATCTCCACCAGGAACTGGTTCATGTCCCGCCGCGCGAACTGCTCGTTCTCCCGGGCGATCGTGGCGTCGGAAATGGTGGAGAAGGCGGCGGCGTAGCGCCCCGACGGCTGCACCACGGTACCGGGAGGGGCGGCTTGGGCCGCGGCCGGCTTGGGGAGCAGCAGTCGGGCCATCCAGCGCTCGACCCTCCTCCAGGGCCCGCACCGGGGCGCCGTGGCCGCCACCCTGGGGGGCGGCTCCTGCACCGCCCAAAGGTGGAGCAGGGCGCGGACATCGTTCTCGGCGATGCTCTGGCGGTGTCGGGCCGCGGCCTCCATGGCCAGCCGGGAAGTGGCCACCCGATCCATCATCTCGCAGGTCGTCATCTCGCGATCGCCCCGCTCGACCGAGCCGAAGCTTTGCTTGAAGGCGTTCTCGATGTCCCGGACCTTGATGGTGTTGATCATGAACCGGGTGGTATTCACCGTCGCGGGCTCGGCGGTCTTGTATTCGTGGACCCGCCCGGAATAGAGGCGGAGGCCGAGATCCCGCTGGCCGTTCTCGAAGGCCATGTAGCCGCTGTCGGCGTAGATCACCCGGCGCCCGTCCGAGGCGCTCATGTCGTAAATCACCACCTCGCGCATACGTCCCGAGCCCGCCTCGATCACGCTCGCCTGCAGGAAATACTGCGAGCCCGGCAGCTGGTTCATCGTCTGTTCTTTGAGCGAGAAGGTCGGCTTCTTCTGGCCGATGTCAGTCTGCAGGTTGAGCAACCGGAGGTTGGTGCGGGGGAGGACCTGGTCCACGAAGAAGAAATTGGCCACCGCGAGCAGAAGACCGGTATAGAACACCGGTCGGACCATCTGCACCACGCTGATGCCGGACGCCCGCATGGCGGTAATCTCGTTGTCGACGCCCATCTGGCTGAAGCCGTAGAGCACGGCCACCAGGATGGCCATCGGCAGCGTCAGGGCCACGATGAAGGGAATGAACAACACCAGCACCTCGGTGATCACCTCGGCCGGCAGCCCTTTCCCGACCAGGTCGCCGAACCGCCGGGACAGCTGGTTGAGCATCAGCATCCCGGTGAGTGCCGCCCAGGCAAAGAGGAACGGACCTGAGACGGCGCGGAGAATGTGGGCGCGGAGGAGACGCATGGGAGAAAAGTAAGCGGTGACCGGTGACCAGTGGGTAGGATGCGTGGCGGGCCCCTTCCGTTCCCTTCGACTCCCCTCCTTACTTCTCACCGTTCACAGGTCACAGGTCACCGGTCACCGGTCACTGCCTCCATGCGCCTGCTTCTCGCCACGATGCTGCTTGCGTGCGGCTGCGAGGGTCCCCCGCCTCCCCGGGAATTCGACGGGGTCGCCGCGCTCCGCTACGTTACGACCCAGCTCGGCTTCGGACCCCGAATCCCGGGCAGCGAGGGGCATCGCCGGATGGCGGCGTGGCTCGACAGCCTGCTGCGCACCCGCGCCGATACGGTCGAGGTACAGCGCTGGGTCCACGTCACCGAACACGGCGACTCCCTGCCGCTGGTGAACTTTCTGGCCCGCTTCAATCCGGACGCTCCCACCCGGCTCCTGTTCCTGGCCCACTGGGATACCCGCCCGAAAGCCGATGCCGCCACCAGCCGCGATACCACCCTGCCCGTGCCTGGCGCCAATGACGGCGCGTCCGGAGTGGCCGTCCTGCTTGCGATGGCCGACGCTCTCAAGAAAGCCCCGCCGGGGGTAGGGGTCGACCTGTTGTTCGTGGACGGAGAGGACTATGGCAGCTTCGACCAGGGCAAGGACCAGGACGTGCTGCTCGGATCGCGCTACTACGCCGCCCATCAACCGGCGGGCCCGCCGCCCCGCTTTGCCGTGTTGTTCGATATGGTGGGCGACAAGGAGTTGAAGATTCAGCGGGAGGGCAGCTCGGTGACCGGTGCTCCGGACGTCGTGGAGATGGTGTGGGAGCTGGCCGACCGTCTGGGGTACGGCGACGTGTTCGTCGACGAAGACGGGATACCGATCACCGACGACCACACCCCGCTTCAGCAGGCCGGCATCCGGGCGATCAACATCATCGACTTCGATTACGGGCCCGGGAACAAGTGGCACCACTCCCCGGACGACACGCTCGACAAGGTGAGCGCCGCAAGCCTGACGGCGGTGGGGGATGTCGGGATGGCCCTGGTTCGGACGAGTAAGTAGCTCCTCGCTCCTCGCTGTTCGCGCGTAACGCGTAAACCCGGCCCGGGCCGCGCAATCACGCGCCGCCATACCGGAGAGGCGGCGGGTAAGATGCGGGATGTCGAAGGAGCCGCGCGCCGTTCTTCTGCTCCTGGGCCTGATCATAGCCGGGCACGCGGGTCGGCTCCTGCTGGCCCGGCCCGGGGCTCCTCCCGGCGAGCTGCTGTCCACCCTGCCCCGCGGCCATGCCGATCCGGCCCGGCAGCACGCCCGCTCCGTCCGGCTGGCCCGGCCCCTCGGGGCGCAGGAAACGGTGGATCTCAACCGGGCCCCCGCCGAGGAGATCGCCCGTCTCCCCAGGATTGGCATGTCACTGGCAAAGCGCATAGTGGAATACCGTACTGCGCGGGGCCCGTTTCGGGGACCAAGCGACGTGGACCAGGTCCCAGGAGTGGGACCGGCGATGCTGAGCGTGCTTCAAGGCAGGGTGATTTACGGGGGAGTCGCTGCGGAAGTGCCTATCCCGTCGAACGATGCAAATCTTGGCACGCGTGGAGCTTACACCCCGTCGACTGCTCGCGGAAGCGGAGCCCTGGTCGACCTTAACTCGGCCTCCGAGGAGGACCTGAAGGCCCTCCGTGGAGTCGGGCCGGCCAGGGCCCGGGCGATTCTGGCATATCGCCGGGACAAGGGGTCATTCGCCGTAGTATCGGATCTTGGTAGGGTACCAGGATTTGGGCGGTCACTGGTGGCCCGGTTGACCCCCTTTCTCACGGCTCGGTAGGGGTTCGGTAGGGGATGGACTCGGGAACGTCACCACGGGAGACCGGCATCGCATGACGACGGCGGCATTACCCTCTGATCGGCTTGGCGACATCCTCGTAAAGGAGGGCCTGCTCTCGCGCGAAAAACTCGCGCAGGCGCTGACCGAGCATCGCGCATCGAACATGCCGCTCGGCTTCATCCTCGCCAAGCAGGGGCTGGTGCCGGAGGTGGAAATCACCCGCATCGTCGCGCGGCAGCTCCGCGTGCCGGCGGTGGACCTCTCCCGGTTCGAGGTGGACGCCAAGATCATCAAGCTGATCCCTGCCGACATCGCCAAGCGCCACACGGTGCTGCCGCTCAAGCGCGAGGGCCGTACGCTCACCGTGGCCATGGCCAATCCCACCGACCAGGTGCTGCTCCAGGAACTCCGCTTCATCACCCGGTACGACCTGTTCCCGGTCTTCGCGGGCGAGTTCACCCTCCGGACCCTGATCGACAAGTACTACGACGCTTCCGACCAGCAGCTCGCCACCATCCTCAAGGACATGGAGGGACTGGCCGAGGACGTGGAGGTGGTGGCGGACACCGAGGAGGAAGGCGCGTCGCAGGCCCAGATCGACGACGCGCCGGTGGTCAAGCTGATCAACGGCATTCTGACCGACGCGGTGCAGCGGGGCGCGAGCGACATCCACGTCGAATCGTTCGAGCACGAGATGCGGGTGCGCTACCGGGTGGACGGCGCCCTCCACGAGGTGATGAAGCCGCCGCTCCGGATGAAGGCGGCGCTCATTTCCCGCATCAAGATTCTCTCCCAGCTCAACATCGCCGAGCGACGGGTGCCCCAGGACGGCCGACTCAAACTCAAGATGGGCAACCGGGTCATCGACTTCCGGGTGTCCACGCTGCCCTGCCTGTTTGGCGAAAAAATCGTGCTCCGAATCCTCGATAAGGGCAATCTGACGCTGGACCTGTCGACCTTCGGCTTCGAGCCCAAGCAGGAGCAGGACCTTCTCAAGGCCATTCTCAATCCCTACGGCATGGTCCTGGTCACCGGCCCGACGGGATCGGGCAAGACGACGACGCTCTATTCCGCGCTGCAGCGGATCAACACCATCGATTGCAACATCATGACGGCGGAGGATCCGGTCGAGTACAACCTGCACGGCATCAATCAGGTGCAGGTGCGGAGCGAAATCGGATTGACCTTCGCGGCGGCGCTCAAGGCGTTCTTGCGGCAGGATCCCAATGTGATCATGATCGGCGAGGTCCGGGATCTGGAAACCGGCGGCATCGCGATCAAGGCGGCGCTCACCGGCCACCTGGTGCTCTCGACGCTGCATACCAACGATGCGCCGAGCACGATCACCCGGCTGATCGACATGGGGGTCGAGGCTTTCAACGTCTCGGCGGCAGTCAACCTGGTCGTGGCCCAGCGGCTGGTCCGCCGGATCTGCAAGGAATGCAAGGCGCCGGCAACCTACCGGCCGGAGGAAATCAAGTCGCTGAGCCACGCGGGCACGAATCTTGACGAGATTCGGGCGATTCCCTTCATGAAGGGCAAGGGCTGCGAGACCTGCGGCGGGACCGGGTACAAGGGTCGCGCCGGCATTTACGAGGTCATGGCCATGAGCCCCGAGATTCGCCGGATGATCCTTCGGGGCGCGTCGGTCACCGAATTGCGCGACCAGGCAGTCGAAGAAGGCATGCTCACCCTTCGCATGGACGGCATCGTGAAAATCCAGAAGGGAGTCACGACCCTTGAAGAGGTCGTGAAGGAGAGCTCAGGATGAGCCTGAATCTGCGGGCCCTGCTCCAGGAAATGATCGAGCGGGAGGCCTCGGACCTCCACGTGACCGCCGGCGAGCGCCCCAAACTGCGCATCGACGGCGATATGACCAACTCCTCGGTCGAGCAAGTGCTCACCCCGAAGGACACCCTGCAGCTCGCCTATTCGGTGCTGACCGAGCAGCAGAAAAAGCGGTTCGAATTCGAGGACGAGCTCGACTTCTCGTTCGGCATCCAGAACCTGGCCCGTTTCCGCGGCAACGTGTTCAAGCAGCGCGGCTGCGTGGCCATGGTGCTCCGGATGATTCCCTTCAGTGTCCGGACCTTCGAGGACCTGGGTCTGCCGCCGGTCACCGCCAAGCTGGCCGAGCGGCCCCGGGGGCTGATTCTGGTCACCGGCCCCACCGGCTCGGGCAAGTCCACCACGCTGGCGGCCATGCTCGACAAGATCAACAAGGAGCGGAAGGGGCACATCATCACGGTCGAGGATCCGATCGAGTTCATCCACCGCCACCAGAACTGCATCGTCAATCAGCGGGAAATCGGCACCGACACCAAGAGCTTCGCGTCGGCGCTCAAGTACGCCCTCCGGGAAGACCCCGATATCATCCTGGTGGGCGAAATGCGCGATCTGGAAACGATTGCCGCGGCGCTCACCATCGCCGAAACCGGGCACCTGGTCCTGGCGACACTGCACACCAACTCCGCGGCCGAGTCCATCAACCGGATCATCGACGTTTTCCCCGCCAGCCAGCAGCCTCAGGTCCGGGCCCAGCTCGCCTTCGTGCTGGAAGGGGTGCTGACCCAGTGCCTCCTGCAGCGCTCCCGCGGGAAGGGCCGGGTCATGGCCTGCGAAATCATGGTGGCCACGCCGGCCATCCGGGCCCTGATCCGGGACGACAAGGTCCACCAGATCTACTCGGCGCTGCAGTCCGGCAAGAAGCACGGGATGCAGACCATGGTGGATTCGCTCTACCAGATGTACATGAACCGCGAGGTCACCAAGGAAGAATGTCTGCGGGTGGCCGGCGACGCGAATGAATTCCTCCGGGCAATCGGGGAAAAGCCGATGGAGGAACAGGCCATCGCTTCGATGGACAAGGCCGGCCCCGCGATGCTGCGCCGCTAGACACTGACGGGAGAGTCAACCATGCCGATGTTCGAATACACCGCGAAGAACGCCACCAGCGGCCAGATCCTGAAGGGGACGCTGGATGTCCCCACCAAGGAAGAGGTCATCGCTTTCATCCGGAAGAACCGGATGATTCTCGTGAGCACCCGCGTCGCGCCGGCGCAGGTCCGGCTGCCCTCGCTTCGCAAGGGCGTGAGCACCCGCGACGTGGTGATCTTCACGCGGCAGT
>JANNGX010000269.1:0-12639 GCA_031404115.1 Gemmatimonadales bacterium
GCTGCCACCGGAGGCCCAGAACGTCGAGCTGGCCGATAACCGGATGAGCCAGTTCAGTCCGGACGCGCTGGTGTTCCGGCAGGACAGCGTACTCATTTTTGCCCCGCTCTCACCGGGCGACAAGGAGCTCATGCTGCAGTATCGGATTCCCGGCACGCTGCGACGGTTCGTGGTCCCCGCAGGCCTGGTGTCCGATTCGGTCTTCGTGATGATGGAGGAGCGGGGCGCCCGCGTCACGGCGAGCGGCTTTGTCGCCGCCGACAGCCAGATGCTCGACGGCCGTGCCTTCCGGCGCTGGGCGGGAACCCATCGGCAATCCGGAAACATCGAGATCGCGCTTCCTTCGGCGCGGCTCTCGTCGCGGCAGATCCTGGCCGCGATGGTGATCACGATCGGCGCGGCGTTTGCCCTGATGGCCTGGTTCGTCGTGCGCCGCCGCCGGAGCGGCTCACCCGGGTCGCGGTCCCCGACTCCAGACCCCGCGTATCTCACCGATGCCATCGCCCGGCTCGATGAGCGCTTTCAGGGGCGCGAGTCGGAGACGCCGAGTGCCGCGTGGGCCCGCTATCAGGCCGAGCGCGCCCGGCTGCTGGCGCTGCTTTCATCCGCTCTTGCTACCCGGGGTCCCCGCTCCTAACTTCGCCGGTTCATATCACGACGCGGATGCTCGGAAGCCGGTGCAAATCCGGCGCGGCCCCGCCACTGTCAGGGGCGCATCATCCCCCGCTCACCACGCCACTGGGAAACCGGGAAGGCGAGCGGGAGCCCCAAGCCAGGAGACCTCCGCGGTCGTGTCACCCGCTGTTCCCTCGGGGGAGGGTCAGGGTGCATCGCGTCCTCCGCGCGCTCGCGTTTCTTTCCATGCTGGGGTGCCGCCAGGCGCCATCGGCCGGTTCCGGTGAGCTGGTCGACGACGCCGGCATCAGATTTTCCCTGGTCGCGGCGCCGGCACGGGTCGTGTCCCTGGTGCCCGCGACCACCGAACTGGTCTTCGCGCTCGGCGCGGGCCATCGCCTGGTGGGCCGCACCGCGTGGTGCGACTATCCCGCCGAGGCGCACGCGGTGCCGAATCTCGGCAACGGGATCGACCCCAATATCGAAGCGGTCGTCGCTGCTCATCCCGACCTGGTGCTGCTGTACAAGTCGGGGGCCAACCGCGCCGCCGCCGCACGCTTCCGCGCGCTGGGTATACCGACGCTGGAACTCGCGACCGACCGGATGGAGGACTTCGACCGGATCACCCGGCTCCTGGGCGCCGCGCTAGGCCGCCGCGAGGCCGCCGAGTCTCTCGTGGTACGGACAGCCCGCGACCTCGCCGCCGCCACCCGTCCGCCCGTCCTCCCGTCGTCCCGTCGACCGTCCGTCTTCATTCTCGCCTGGGATCGTCCGGCGATGACCCTCGGACGGGGAAGCTTCCTCTCCGAGATCCTGGAGCACGCCGGAGCGCGGAATGTCTTCGACGATCTGGCCACGTCCTCGGCGCCGGTTTCGATCGAGGCGGTCGCGGCCCGGGATCCCGACTACGTCCTGGTGTCCACGGAGGGCGAGCCCGCGATCGCGGGACGTGCCGAGTGGCGGCCGGTTCGTGCGGTGCGTCATCGAAAATTCCTCCGGGTGCGCGGCAGCGAATTCAATCGGCCCAGCCCGAGGATCGGCAGCGCGGTGCGCCAGCTCGTCGCCGTGCTGGATTCGCTGTCCCGATGAAGCCCATCGCCGGCCTCGCCCTGCTGGCGCTGGCCGCGTGCGTCGTGGGCCTCGCGGTCGGCGCCACGCCGGTCTCGCTCCGGGCGCTGGTTGCGGCGCTGGCATCGTCCGATGCGCCGGCCGCCGACATCGTCCGGGACATTCGTCTTCCTCGTGTGCTGCTCGCGTTCACGGTGGGCGGATGCCTGGGCGTGACCGGCGCGGCCCTGCAGGCGCTGGTCCGGAATCCGCTGGCCGATCCATATCTGCTGGGAATTTCCGGCGGGGCCGGGGTCGCCGCGGTCGTGGCCATCGCGCTGGGGCTGGACGGCGTGTGGGGCATTCCGGCGGCGGCATTCGTCGGCGGGCTCGGGGCGGTGGCGCTGGTCTACCGGCTCAGTACCGTGGCCGGGAGGCGGCTCGACCCGCACGTGCTGGTGCTCGCCGGCGTCGTGGTGAGCGCCTTTACCGGTGCGCTGATCAGTGCGGTCCTCACGCTCTCGCCCGCCGAACAGCTCCGGAACGTGTTCCTCTGGCTGCTGGGCGGATTCTCCGGCGCCTCGTGGCGGACCCTCGTGGTGTTCTCGGTCTATGCCGGGCTCCCGCTGCTGGCACTGTTCGCCGCGGCGCGGTCTCTCGATCTCCTCTCCCTGGGCACCGAGTCGGCCCAATCGCTGGGTCTGGACGCGGCCCGCTCCCGCCGCCTGATCTACCTCGCTTCGTCGCTGCTCACTGCCGCGAGCGTCGCGGTCTGCGGCGTCGTCGGGTTCGTCGGGCTGGTGGCACCCCACGTGCTCCGCAGCCTGCTCGGACCGGCCCACCGCCGGCTGCTCCCCGCGGTGTTCCTGGGCAGCGGCGGGTTTCTCGTGCTGGCCGACGCGGTCGCCCGGACTGTGGTGCGCCCCATCGAGCTCCCGGTGGGCGTGGTGACCGCCCTCGTGGGCGTCCCGCTCTTTGCCATGCTGCTCCGAAGGGCGCTGCGATGATCCTCCAGGCTGACGCGGCGACGGTGCGCTACCCGGGAGCGGCGGAGCCGGCGGTGCTGGGCGTCGACCTGAGGCTTGGCCCGGGAGAACTGGTCGCCCTGGTGGGTCCGAACGGGTGCGGCAAGACCTCGCTGGTGCACGGTCTGCTTGGTCTGGTGCCGTTGAGCGGCGGCGTGGTCACGCTGGATCAGCGCCCCATCGCGCACTGGAGCCGGAAGGAGCTGGCGCAACGGGTGGCGCTGGTGCCTCAGCGTGAGGATACGCCGTTCTCGTGGCGGGTCGAAGACATGGTGGGCTTCGGTCGTTACGCGCGGCTCGGGCCCTTGAGCCCGATGACGGACCACGATCGCCGGGCCGTAGACCAGGCGCTCGCCCGCTGCGATGCCACCGCCTTTCGGCGCCGCACGGTAGAGACCCTCTCAGGCGGCGAGTGGCAGCGGGTCCGGATCGCCCGCGCCCTCGCGCAGGAGCCGGCGCTGCTGGTGCTGGACGAGCCGACGGCATCGCTCGACCTCGGCCATGAAATGGAGTTGTTCGAGCTGGTGGCCGAGCTGGTGAAGGATGGCCTGTCGGCGCTGGTGGTCACCCACCACCTCAACCTCGCGGCGCGCTATGCCGGCCGCATGCTGCTCCTCGACCGGGGCCGCGTTGCCGCAGTGGGTACTCCTGCCCAGGTGATGCGGGCGGAATTGCTCTCCAGCATATTCCGCTGGCCGGTCGGCGTGGTCGCTCTGGAGGGTGCACCGCATGTCGTACCCGAGAGGCGGGATGCCGGCCCGGGGCGTTAACTTTGAGACATGGGCAGAGGAGCGATATCGATCAAGGTATGGCGGCACTGGGGCGCTCCGATGGTGGCGGCGGCGGCCGTCGGCTGCGTGGCCACCACGCCCTCTACACCCCGGTCCGAGGAACACCTCGTCGTCCTCAATGCCGGCGATGCCACGCTCTCCGTCTTTCCTCTTTCGGAGCCGGCTGAGCTGCGGCTGATTTTTCTGGGTGACCTCGGCGCAGCGCCGGTGGCGCTGGCGGCCAGGAATGCCCGGGGGCTGGTCACCAGCGGCACCGGAAGCAGCGTTGCGGTCGTGGACCTCTCCGCCGCCGGCTCGGTCCTGGTGTACCGGCTGGCGACGGGTGCGGGCGCGGGCGGCGCGGCCTTCGTCAACGACACCCTCGCCTACGTCACCAACACCCTGAACGATCGGGTCACCCGACTCAATCTCAAGACCGGAGACACAGTGAGCGTCGCGGTCGGCCGCACGCCCACCGCGGTTACTGTCACGCGAGGCCGGGTCTACATTGCCAACGCGAACCTGGAACCGGCCTGCGCCGGGCCCCTGCCATGTGTGCGGGGCCCGAGCTGGCTTACCGTGGTCGACCCGGAGCGGAATGTGGTGCTCGATTCGATCCCGCTGCCCGGACCGGGCAATGCATCCGCGATCCTGGTGGGTCCCGATGGACTGATCTACGTCATGAACGCCGGGTCGGGCGGCACCGACCCGGGACGGCTCAGCATCGTCGACCCCGTGCTCCGGCAGGAAGTCGGCAGCTTTGCCGGGTTCGGCCCCCTCCCCGGCCGGATGGCGAGCGACGGCCGCGAGCGGCTTTTCATCATTTCCGCGAGCCAGGGCCTGATGGAGTTCAACACCCGCACCCGGCGAGTCGTTCGGGGGGCCGGCTCGGGAATTCCACTGGTGAACGGTGTGGCCGCGGCAGTGGATGCCAACGCCCAGGTCTATGCGATGGAATCGGGACCGTGCCTCCCGGGCAGCCCCGGCCGAGTGCGGATCTTTCGTCCCGACCTCACCGAAGCGCGGGTGGTGCCGGCCGGCGATTGCTCGGTCGATGCCGCCGTCGTGAACCTGCCCCCGGCCCCGTGAGTCCGGGGCCATGCCCCCGATTTCCACGCCGGCCATCGTGCTCACCACCATGCGCTACGGTGAGACCTCCAAGATCGCGCGACTCGCCACCCGCGAGCTTGGCGTGCAGAGCGCCATTGCCAAGGGCGCGCTCAGGCCCCGAAGCAAGTTTGGCACCGCGCTCCATCTGTTGAGTGAAGGCCACGCCACGCTCCTCCTGGCCCGGAGCAGCGACCTCCACACGCTGACACAATTCGATCCCCGCCATGTGTGGACCGGGCTCGGAACGCGGATGGATCGCTTTGCCGCGGCGTCGCTGCTGTCGGAACTGATGCTCCGGTTTGCGCCGGCCACCCGGCATCCCGAGAGCTACGATCTGTTCCGCGATGCGCTGGCGGTGCTGGAAGCGGCGCCCGCGGCGGCGGTGGAACCGCTCGGGCTGCGGGCGCTCTGGGGCCTGGTGGCGGTACTGGGCTTCGCACCGTCGCTCGACGTGTGCGCCCGCGATGGTGCGCCGCTGCCGGTGAACGCCGGAGTCTGTTTCTCCGCTCAGGACGGCGGGATTCTGTGCGCCCGGTGTGCACGGGGTACGGTGGGGGCCCAGCTCAAGCGCGCCGACCGCACCGATCTCGCCGCGTTCCTCGACCCGGATGCCGAACTTCCGTCGCTGGACGAACCGCACCTGGCGGCGCATCGCCGGCTGCTCGAACGCTACATCCGCTACCACCTCGCCGAAGGCGCGACGCTGCCGGCGCTCGCATTCTGGCTGGACCGGAGCTGGATCGCGGCATGATCATCGGAACGGCGGGACACATCGATCACGGCAAGTCGGCGTTGGTGAGCGCGCTCACCGGGCGTCCCATGGACCGGCTTGCCGAAGAGCGCCGTCGCGGGATCACCATCGATCTCAATTTTGCGCCGCTCCGCTTCGAAGGACTCGAGCCGGCGGGCATCGTCGACGTTCCCGGCCACGAGGATTTCGTCCGTACCATGGTGGCCGGAGCCTCGGGAATCGACCTGGTCCTGCTGGTGGTGGACGCGGCGCAGGGGCCTCAGCCCCAGACCTGGGAGCACCTCGCCATCGTCGAACAGCTCCGGATAGCCCGGGGGATTCCGGTGATCACGAAGGCCGATCTCGCCGATCCCGAGTGGCTCGAGCTGGTGACCGCGGAGGTCACCGCCCGGCTGGCCACATCCCCCGTGTCTTTCGGGCCGGCGGCGATTGTGTCGGCCGTCACGGGACAGGGTATTGCGGATCTGGCCGCGCGGCTCCGCGAACTGGTGGCCCGGTCGGCAAGGCCGGACCGGGCCGACGGCTTCCGGATGCCCATCGATCGCGCCTTCTCGATTGCCGGTGTCGGCACCGTGATCACCGGAACGCCCTGGTCGGGCACGATCCGCGTCGGTGACGCCGTCACCATCCTCCCGGCCGGGCTGACTGCCCGGGTGCGCTCTCTCGAGGCCTATGGTGAAGCGGTGAGCATCGGGCGGGCGGGTGCGCGTACGGCGGTGGGCCTGGTGGGTGTCGATCGCACCTCGGTGGGGCGGGGTGACACCCTGGTCGGGTCCGAGGCCTGGTGGCAGCCGACCACGGCGCTGGACGTGGCCATCCAATTGCTCCCCGACGCGCCTCCGCTCCGGCGGAGGGCCCGGGTACGACTCCACCTTGGGACCGCCGAGGTGCTGGGAAGGCTCCACCCCCGCGGAGAGATTCCGCCAGGGGGGACGGGTGTGGCGCGGCTGGCGCTCGAGGCCCCGGTCGTGGCACGGGGCCACGACCGTTTCGTGCTGCGCAGCTATTCCCCAGTGGCGACGATCGGCGGAGGAAGGATTCTCGATCCGCTCCCACCGCGCCGGGCGGCCTGGCCCGAGGCGCTGACGTCGGCCGACCCGGGCGAGCGGGCGTTTGCCTTGGTGAGCCGCCGAACCGGTGGTGTTGCCGCCGCCGGCCTCCCGCTGTTGCTGGGGGTGCCCGAGGCCGACGCCGGGTTGGCGGCGGAGTCCTGCAAGGATCTCGCACACGCCGGAGGCTGGCTGATTGCCCGAACGGCAACGGTCGCCATGCGACAAGCGGCCCTGGCCCAGGTCGAGTCCTTTCACCACCGCGAGCCCGCCGAGCGGGGGCTCTCGCTCGAGACGCTGCGCCGGGCCCTCAAGGGGCCCTCCGGTGTGACCGACGCCGTGCTGGAGGGTCTGATCCGGCGGGGGGAGCTCACCGTCGCGGACGGCCTCGTGGCCACTGCCGGATTCGTCCCCCGGCTGGTCTTCGGGGAGGCGTTGCTCGAACGGGCGCTCGCGGCGCTGGAGCAGGCCGGCCTGGAGCCCCCCAGTGTTGCCGAGCTGGAACGTGACTTGGGGGGCGGGGACCTTCATTCGAGTCTGCGATTCGCGGCGCAACAGGGGCGGGTAGTGGCAGTGGAAAAGGAACGGTATTTTTCCAAGAAAGCATTGAATGTTTTTCGAGATACCATTAGAGAACTGGCTGCAATACAACCTGTTACACCTCTCATGATTCGTGATCGACTCGGACTCTCCCGCAAGTTTTTGATTCCGCTCCTGGAGTGGTCGGATCGCTCCGGCATTACCCGAAGGGTCGGAGATACCAGGGTGCTGGCAGGACAGTGACCGGTCACCGCCGAACTATGATAACCGAGGAGTTCCTTGCCCATGATTCGCCCTGACCGCTTGACCCTCAAGGCCCAGGAGGCCTTTCGCGACGCGGCCCAACTTGCTTCGGGGCGGGGCAATCCCGTCGTGAACGACGCCCACCTCTTCCTGGCCTTGCTGAGCCAGGACGAGGGAGTGATCCAGCCCCTGCTGCAGAAGGCCGGGCGCAATATCGCCGCGCTCAAGGAGGCCACCGAGCGGGAAATTGCCAAGTTCCCGACCCAGGCGGGCGGGGGCGGCGAGCCCGGCCACAGCCGCGAGCTGAACAAGGTGTTCGACCGGGCTGAGAAGGAGGCCAGGGAGCTGGGCGACGCCTACATCTCCACCGAGCATCTCCTGATCGCCCTGGTCGAAGAGAAAGGCACCACGGCCCGCGGGCTTCTCAGCGCCAGCGGGCTGTCGGGCGCCGATCTCCGGACGGCGCTGGAGGCGATTCGGGGCTCGCACCGGGTCACCGACCAGGCGCCCGAGGAGAAGTACCAGGCCCTGGAGCGGTTCACCCGGAACCTCACCGATTCGGCCCGGAACGGAAAACTGGATCCGGTGATCGGACGGGACGAGGAGGTGCGCCGGGTGATGCAGGTGCTGTCCCGCCGCACCAAGAACAACCCGGTGCTGATCGGGGAGCCCGGCGTCGGCAAGACCGCCATCGTCGAGGGACTGGCCCAGCGGATCGTGAATGGCGACGTGCCCGAGTCCCTGCGGGACAAGGAGATCATCGCGCTCGACATCGGCCTGCTGCTGGCGGGCGCCAAGTACCGGGGCGAATTCGAAGAGCGACTCAAGGCGGTGGTCAAGGAGCTGACCGAAGCGGAGGGCCGCTTCATCGTGTTCATCGACGAGCTGCACACCATCGTGGGTGCCGGCGCGGCGGAGGGTGCGGTGGACGCCAGCAACATGCTGAAGCCGGCCCTGGCGCGCGGGGAGCTTCACGTGGTCGGCGCCACCACGCTGGACGAGTACCGCAAGCATGTCGAAAAGGATCCGGCGCTGGAGCGGCGCTTCCAGCCGGTGCACGTGGCCGCGCCGAGCGTCGAGGACACGATCGCGATCCTTCGCGGCCTCAAGGAGCGCTACGAGGTTCACCACGGGGTCCGGATCACCGACAACGCGCTGGTCGCCGCGGCGCAGCTCTCCGACCGCTACATCGGCGACCGGTTTCTGCCCGATAAGGCGATTGACCTGGTGGACGAGGCCGCCAGCCGGCTCCGGATCGAAATCGACTCGCTCCCCCAGGAAATCGACGAGGTGGAGCGCCGCATCATTCAGCTTGAAATCCAGCGGCAGGCGCTGCTCAAGGAAAAGGACCGGGCCGGGAAGGAACGGCTCAAGCTGGTGCAGCACGAAATCTCCGAGCTCAAGGAGAAAGCCGGCGGGATGAAGGCGCAGTGGCAGGCCGAAAAGGCCGCCATTCACACGCTGCAGGCGATGAAAGCCGAGATCGATGCGGTCAAGCAGGAAATCGACCAGGTGACCCGGAAGGGCGATCTCCAGAAGGCCGCCGAGCTGCGCTACGGGCGGATCCCCCAGCTCGAGCAGACCATCTCCCAGGAGGAAGCCGGGCTCGCCACCGTGCAGAAGCAGGTCAAGTACCTGAAGGAAGAGGTGGACGCCGAGGACATCGCCGACATCGTGGCCAAATGGACCGGCATCCCGGTGTCCAAGATGCTGGAGTCGGACCGGGAGCGGCTGACCCGCCTCGAGGCGGAGCTGGCGCGGCGGGTGGTGGGCCAGGGTGAAGCAGCGGCCGCGGTGGCCAACGCGGTCCGCCGGAGCCGCGCCGGCCTCCAGGATCCGAACCGGCCCACCGGCTCGTTCATCTTCCTGGGGCCCACCGGCGTCGGCAAGACGGAAACCGCCCGGGCGCTTGCCGAGTTCCTGTTCGACGACGAGCGGGCGATGGTGCGACTCGACATGTCGGAATACATGGAAAAGCATTCGGTGGCGAGAATGATCGGCGCCCCGCCGGGTTACGTGGGGTACGAGGAAGGGGGCCAGCTCACCGAGGCGGTGCGGCGGCGGCCGTACAGCGTGGTGCTGTTCGACGAAATCGAGAAGGCCCATCCCGACGTATTCAACGTGCTGCTTCAGATTCTCGACGACGGCCGTCTGACCGACAGTCAGGGCCGCGTGGTGGACTTCCGGAACACCGTCCTGATCATGACGTCGAATCTGGGAAGTCATCTCCTCATTGAGGGTATCGGCGATCCGGCGGATGGGCGGGTGGGCGGATCGTCGGATTGGGACAAGATCGAGCAGCGGGTCCTCGGCGAGCTCCGGAACCATTTCCGGCCCGAATTCCTGAACCGGGTGGACGACATCGTCGTGTTCCGGCCGCTCTCCCGGGAACACATCGACAAGATCGTGGATCTCCAGATCGTGAAGCTCGACAAGCTGCTGGCGGAAAAGCAGCTCACGCTGACGCTCACGCCGAGCGCGCGCCAGTTCATCGTGGAACAGGGCTACGACCCGGTGTATGGCGCGCGGCCCCTGAAGCGGGTCATTCAACGGCTGGTGCAGAATCCGGTGGCGCTCACGCTTCTCGAAGGCGGTTACCTCCCGGGCGACTCCATCCTCGCGGACCGCGAGGGAGGGCACCTGGCGTTCACGCGCCAGGCGGCGGTCGTGAAGCGTGCGTAGTCCCCCGGTGTCGGAGCAGGATCTGCGGGGAATGCGCGCCGCCCTGGCCGTGGCGGAGCAGGGAGCGGCGCGCGGCGAAGTGCCGGTGGGGGCGGTGCTGTTCCGGGCCGGACGGGTCACCGGCTCGGCCCACAACGAGACGGTCGCACGGCGAGATCCCACCGCGCACGCCGAGCTGCTCGCGTTGCGGCAGGCGCTGGAAGAGGCCGGCACCGGACGCTTGCCCGACGCGACCCTCTACGTCACGCTGGAGCCCTGCGCCCAGTGCGCCGGCGCGATCGTGCTCGCAAAGGTTGGCCGGGTGGTGTTCGGAGCCCGGGACCCGAAGGCCGGCATGGCAGGATCGGTGGGGGATCTGCTGCGCCACCCCGGGCTGAATCACCGCCCCGAAATATGGGGCGGCGTGCTGGAGGCGGAGTGCGGGACGCTGCTCAAGCGGCTCTTCGGACGGGGAGGACAGGGAGGCCCCTAGTTGTGATCCAGCATCAGTTCCAGCTTGTGCCTGAGGTCTCCCAGGGTCTTCGATTTGAAGGCGCTTTTCGTTTCCTCCAGCACATCGACGGTCTCCTTGACCGCGGCAAAGAGCTGGGAACCCCTCGGGCAGTTGATCAGCTGGCAAGGATGCTCGCTCACGCCGTCCCGGGTGAGTGCCTGGCCGAGCTGCTCCAGGTCGGTGAGCGAGCCCATCACGTTGCGCAGCGTCAGCGCGAGGAACCCGTCCACCCCGGGCATGGCCGGCCCGGCCCCGCCGGCCGCCGTGATCGCCGTGATGTTCTTGTAGTCGTCCTGCCACTTTTTCAGCCGGTCCTCCGCCCGTCGCATGGCCTGGTAGCTCTGAAACCTTGCGACTGCGGTCCGGACCCTGGCCAGAAGGTCCGGAAACGCCACCGGCTTGAGCAGATAGGCCGCCACCGGCAGCTCGATCGATGCGATCGCCGAGCGGGTCGTCGGAAACCCGGTGATGATGATGATCGGCAGACCGCCAGCCACGTCGGCCACCCGCCGCACCAGGTCGAGGTCTTCGTTGCCGGGCATCTCGAGGTCGCTGATCAGCAAGTCGTAGCTGGCGGTGCGCACCCGCTCGAGGGCGGCTTCGCCGTCGTGCACCGTGTCCACCTCAAAGCCCTCGCGCCGGAGCAAATCAGCGGTGGCCAGGAGAAAGGTTTCCTCGTCGTCGGCAATGAGCACGCGTCCGATCGGGGTCATACGCCTCCTATCGAGATCATTTGAGCGGTATGGCAATCAGGAACTCCGACCCGCCGCCTTCCGGATCATGGAGATCGATCCGGCCTCCGAGAGCCAGAACCGAGCGCTTGACGAGCGAGAGCCCGAGACCCATGCCACCGGTGCGGATTCCGCTCTTGGTGGTGACAAACGGCTCGAAGATCCTGGCCCGGATATCGGGGGGGACGCCAGGCCCCTGGTCGGTCACCGAGAGCCAGAAGGTATTGTCGGCCAGCCAGGCCCGCACCTGCACCGCCCCGCCCGGAGGCGACGCCTCTACCGCGTTCTGCACCAGATTGTACACCGCCTGACGCAGGAGTGCGCCCGGCAGAGGCAACACCGTGGGGGTGCCGGAGGTATCCACCTCGATCCGCACCTGGGTGGTCCGGTTGACCTGCTGCAGCATCGCCACCGCGTCAGAGATCAGAATCGGAATCGACGCCTCTTCGCGGCCATCGCCGTCGGGACGGTAGGTCTCGTAGAGCTGCCGCGTAATCGCCGCCATCCGTGCGATTTCCCGCTCGATCGCTCCGACGTAGGAATAGTACGGGTGGGAGACCGGAATCGCGCCCTTGATCAGCAGGAAGGAATTCTGAATCCCGGCCAGCGGGTTGTTGATTTCATGCGCCACTCGCGCGGCCAGCCGGCCCATCGTGGTCAGGATGTCGAGCTCCCGCAGCGTATTTTCGACCCGCTGCCGCTCGCTGATATCGCGGCTCTCGGCGAGGAGCTGGATGACCCGGTGCTCGGCATCGATGATGGGCGTCAGCGAAAAATCCATGAGGGTGACCCGGCCATCGGCGCCCCGCACCTCGTCCTGATAGCGCACCGTCTTTCCCGTGAGCGCATCCTCGCAGGCCTTCCGGAGCCGACCCTGGCTGGCCTCCTGACCGGCCCACCAGGGCGTGTCCCAGAAGAACCTGCCCCGGACCTCATCGAGCGTGGATCCGGTAAATTCGAGCGAGGTGCGATTGGCTTCGAGCAGCTTGCAGTTGACGTCGAGGAGGTGCTGGAGCTGGAAGCCACTGTCGAACATGGTACGGAAGCGGTGCTCGCTTGCCGCCAGCGCCTGGTCGGACCGTTTCCGCTCGGTCACGTCGGCGCACAATCCCACGATGCGCGCGGCGCGGCCCCGCTCGTCGCGCTCGACAATCCTTCCCCGGTCGACGATCCAGTGCCAATCGCCGTCACTGGCGCGCACCCGGTATTCGATCTCGAAGCTATCGCTGGCACCGGCTACGTGCTGTTTCATCCGGGCCGCGAACTCCGACTGGTCCTCGGGGTGGATCAGCGATTCCCAGGACACCCGGCTTCCCGCCGCGCCGACGGCCACGGGGTCGTAGCCGAGCCGGCGCCACACCGCCGCGCTGCGGGAGGTCTCTCCGGTCTGGGGATTCCGTTCCCAGAGCCCGTCGGTCGCGCTCTCGACGGCCCGGGCCAGCCGAGCCCGTTCGGTGGTCCGCGCCGTGGAATGGTTACCCCGAAGCAGTCTCAGGATCACCGCCAGGAGCACGATCACGGCGAGACTGAGCGACGCGACCAGCCATGCCAGCTCGGTGCCGGTGCCGGGGACCTGCAGACTG
>JANNGX010000270.1:0-8449 GCA_031404115.1 Gemmatimonadales bacterium
GGCGGATCCTCCAGCAGGGCGACATTCTCACCCTGGTGGAAAAGGCCCAGGCCAACGTCGATGAAGACGAGTCCAAGCGGCTCGCGAAGAAGGCGATCTCGAAGAAGGGCCTGGATCTCCAGGACTTCCTTGCCGCCATGAAGCAAATGCAGAAGCTCGGGCCGCTCAAGAACGTGCTCGGGATGCTGCCGGGGATAAATCCCCAGATGCTCAAGGCCGCCAATGTCGACGATAAGAAGCTGAAGCACGTGGAAGCCATCGTGTTGTCGATGACCAAGGCGGAGCGGACCGACCCCGATGTGATGAACGGTTCCCGCCGGATGCGGGTGGCCAAGGGCGCCGGGCGCACCGTGCAGGAAGTGAATCAGTTGCTGTCCCAGTTCAAGCAGATGCAGAAAATGATGAAGGTCGCTGGCAAGCCGGGCGCGAAACTTCCTTTCGGTCCCCGGTTTCCCGGTCAATAACCCGGGAAGAAAGACAGACCCATGAGCACTCGCATTCGCCTCCGCAAAATCGGCCGCAAGAAGCTGCCGCTCTACCGTATCGTGGTCGCCGACAAGGAGTCGCCCCGCGACGGGCGCTTCATCGAAATCCTGGGCACCTACGATCCGAAGCAGGAAGGCGTCAAGAAGATCGTGATCGACGTCGAGAAGGCCAAGAGCTGGCTTGCCAAGGGCGCCACCCCGACCGATACGGTCGAGGCGCTGCTCAAGTCGGCCGGCGTTATCGCCGTCGCCGCCAAGGCGTAATGTCCGCGGAGGAGCCGCGCCACCTGGTGGTGGGGCGGCTCCGTAAACCGCACGGCTTGAAGGGTGACTGCGCGGTATTCCCCTTGACCGATCAGCCGGCGCAGGCCTTCGCGGCCGGACAAACCGTGTGGCTCAAGAATCTGACGGGGAATGTGGTCGCCGGGCCGCTCGTGGTGGAGCGAAGCCGGGTCTATCACCGGCAGTGGCTGGTGGCGTTTCGGGGCCACCTCCACGTCGACGCGGTGAAGCCCTGGGGCGGCCATTTTCTCGCCGTGACGGCGGAGGGCCTCGCGCCGCCGGCGGAGGGCGAGGTCTATCTCCACGAGCTCGCCGGCTTCGCGGTGGTGGATCAGGCGGGGCAGGCCTTGGGTCTGGTCACCGCCGTGCTGGAGCCGCCGGCGGGATTGATGCTCGAAGTCCAGGGCCCCAAGCGCGAGTTCCTGGTGCCGTTCCGGAAGGAGTTCGTGACGGCGGTGGACCGGGCGGCCCGAAAGCTGGTGGTGGATTTGCCGGAAGGACTGATCGATCTGTGAGGCGGTTACCGGTCACTGGTCTCTGGTCACTGGTCACTGGATGTTGACGATCAACGTGGTGAGCCTGTTCCCGGACGCGCTCCGGCCGATGCTCGAGGCGAGCATCCTGGGCCGGGCGGCCACCGCGGGCCTGGTGGAGTATCGGCTGGTGCCGCTCCGGGACTTCGCGCACGACCGGCACCGCACCGTCGACGACTACGCCTTCGGCGGCGGCGCCGGCATGGTGCTCAAGCCGGAGCCGTTCTTCGAGGCGGTGGACTCGCTGGGCGCAGCCCGGCGGGGTCCGGTCATCCTGCTCTCGGCGCGCGGCGAGCGGTTCGACCACCGGCGCGCGGTGCGGTACTCGCTCGAGCCCGAGCTCACGCTGCTGTGCGGCCACTACAAGGACGTGGACCAGCGGGTGGTGGACGGGCTCCGGGCGGAGGAGGTTTCGCTGGGCGACTTCGTCCTGAGCGGCGGCGAGCCGGCGGCGCTCTGCCTGATCGATGCGGTGGTGCGGCTGCTCCCGGGCGCCCTGGGAAGCCATGAGTCGGCCAGCACTGATTCGCACTACGACGGGCTGCTGAGCCCGCCCAGCTATACCAGGCCTCCGGAGTATCGGGGCCTCGCCGTACCCGAGGTGCTGCGCTCCGGCAATCACGCCGAGATCGCCGCGTGGAAACAGCAGATGGCGGAACGCCTGACGGCGGAACGACGGCCCGATCTGTGGGCCGCGTGGAATTCTGAGGGAGGGACCGACGATGGAACGCGTTGAGGCAATCGCCCGCGAGGGCCTGAAGACCGACATTCCGCTGTTCGCGGCGGGCGACACGCTGCGGGTGATGGTGCGGGTACGTGAAGGGGAGAAGGAGCGGCTGCAGGCCTTCGAGGGCGTGTGCGTTTCGCGCCGGGGCGGCGGCATCGACGAGACCTTTACCGTGCGGAAGTTGTCGTCCGGGGTCGGCGTCGAACGGATCTTTCCGCTGCACGCCCCGACGATCGCTTCCATCGAGCTGGTGCGCCGGGGGCGGGTGCGCCGGGCCAAGCTCTACTATCTCCGTGCACTGTCGGGCAAAGGGGCCCGCATCCGGGAGAAGAAAGACAAGTAGCTCCGGCTCCCCGCGATGCTTCCCGGACCGACGCTTCGGCGGGAACGCCTTGCATGGGCCGAGCACCGGCTGCTGGTCGGCGTTGACGAAGCAGGCCGTGGCCCCCTCGCCGGACCGGTGGTGGCCGCGGCCGTCGTGTTTCCGGAAAACGTCCGCCCGATTCGCGGGGTGCGGGACAGCAAGACGGTGATGCGGCTCGAGCGACGCGAGGAGCTGGCGCGGAAGGTCCGGGCGCGGGCCATCTGCTTCGGCGTCGGGGCGGCCTCCTGCCGCGAAATCGACCGGGTGAACATCCGGGTGGCCACCGCGATCGCGATGCGGCGGGCGGTGGCGGCTTTGCTCCGGCGGCTGACGACGACATCCGCGCAGGGCTTCGGGTACGCGATCCTCATCGACGGCCTCCCCTTTCCCGAGCTCGGCTACCCCCACGAGGCCCTCGTTGACGGGGACGCGCTCTGTTTCAGTGTCGCGGCCGCGAGCATCGTGGCCAAAACGGTACGTGACCGGCTGATGCGTAGCCTGGCCGCGCGGCACCCGGGTTATGGGTGGGACAGTAATGTGGGGTACGGTACGCCGGAGCACCTGGCCGGACTCGCCAGTGCGGGGCCGACTCGGCACCACCGGATGACGTTTGCGCCGTGCCTGCAGCGGGAGTTTGTTTGGGGGGAGGGGGCGTAGCTCAGTTGGTAGAGCAGCGGCCTTTTAAGCCGTAGGTCGTGGGTTCGAATCCCACCGCCCTCATGGGACGCTAGGACGCTGGAGGCTAAGTGGCCAAGAGGGCGAAGAGGCGAGGAGGCTACGAGATCTCTAGCCTCGTGGCCTCTTGGCCTCTCCTTACGGCCTCCAGAAAAACTGCAGCTCGCCCGCACCCGCTTCGATGAGTGCGGCCTGGATTCCCATGACCCCGCTCTTGGGATAATCCATGCTGATGGCGCCCGCGCTTCCCGCCAGCAGCAGCGCCGCGAGGGAGCTCATCCACGGCTCGTGTCCCACCAGCGCGATTCGCTCGTCAGCCGACGTCGGCCCGATCTCCGCCGCCAGCGCGGTGAGGTCCGGCTCCCGAGCCAGCGCGTGACAGGGGAAACGCTTCGCCTTCCCGATGCCGGTTTCCTCTACCACGATGCGAGCCGTCTGCCAGGCCCGCTTCCAGGGGCTGCTGAACACCCGGTCGGGGGTGAGTCCCTCTTTCAGCAGCCTTCGGCTCACGCGGCCCTGGATCCGGCGTCCTTTGGGCAGGAGCGGACGCTGGGCATCATCGGGATACTTCTCGGGGTCCTGCTCGGCTGCGATGGCGTGCCGGATCAGCAAGACGAGCATTGGAGCGCTCCGGATCGGATTTGGATGGCTCGGGCACCGTCGTCAAGATTACTTTATACGGCTGGCACCTCCAAACCCGCACCGGAGTCGGCATGGCGACAATCTGGATCGATGGCGAATGGCACGACAAGACGACGGCCCGGGTCTCGGTGTTCGATCATGGCCTGCTCTACGGCGACGGCGTCTTCGAGGGCATTCGGGTCTACGCCGGCAGAATATTCAAGCTTCAGGAGCACCTGGACCGCCTCTACGACTGCGCCCATGCCATCCTGCTTGAGGTGCCGATTCCCAAGGCCGAGTTCAGCCGTGTGCTCGAGGAGGCGGTCCGGCGCTCCGGCCTTGCCGAGGCGTACATTCGCCCGATCGTCACCCGAGGAATGGGGGACTTGGGGATCGATCCTCGCAATTGTGCCAAACCGACCGTGATCATCATCGTGGACAAGATCGCGATGTGGACTCCCGAGCGGTATCAGCAGGGTCTCTCGGTGGTCACCGCCGGCACTCCGATTCCCCACCGCGAATCGCTCTCGCCCCGCATCAAGTCGCTCAACTATCTCTGTCACGCCATGGCCAAGATGGAGGCCAACGTGGCCGGCGCCGATGAGGCACTGATGCTGGATACCACGGGCCACGTGGCGGAGGGGACCGGTCAGAACATCTTCGTCGTGAAGCACCGGGTGCTGCGGACGCCGCCGCTCCACGCCGGCATCCTGGCCGGCGTGACGCGCGCGGTGGTGATGCAGCTGGCTCGCGAGGCGGGCTGTGAAGTGAAAGAGGACATGCTCAACCGCTTCGACATCTATACCGCCGACGAGGCCTTCCTCACCGGCTCGGCGAGCGAAATCGCACCCATCCGGTCCTATGACGGGCGAACGGTGGGTTCGGGGGCTGCCGGGCCGGTGACGCGGGATCTGATGGCCCGGTTCCAGGCCTGCGTGCGGGCCGGCTGAGACCGAATCAGGGCCGGGCCCGCGCCGCGAGCACGTAGGGGTGTACGAGGCGAGCCACGTCGGCGTGCATTCCGACGCCGGCCTTCTCTTCCGGGATGCCGCGGGTCAGCACGACCAGCACATAGGGCCGCCCGTCGGGCGGATACACCAGCGCGGCGTCGTGCCAGGTGGCCGTAATGCTCCCCGTTTTGTGTGCCACCCGAGTGCCCGGCGGAAGCCCGGCAGGAATCCCGTCGTTGAACTCCTGGGCCTCGAGGATCCGGAGCAGCTCGCGCGTCGTGGCCGGTTTGACGGCTTGGCCGGCGGCAATCGCGAGCAGCAGGGTGGACAGATCGCGCGCGGTCGTGGTGTTGTTGAGGCCCTGTTCGAAGGCCTTCCCATCCTCGACGCCACGCAGCACTACCATGGAGTCCGCGCCGAGGCTACGAATCAGCCGGGTGGTGCCTTCGGGGGTCGCCACCGAGCCGAGCAGAATGTTGGTGGCGAGGTTGCTGGAGCGCACGATCATGCGCTCCGCGAGGTGCCTCACACTGCGGCGAGCGCCCACCGCGGCGTAGATCGTGCTGTCGGAGTCATCGCCGGCGCTCAGCTCGTAGGGGGAGCCGTCGACGATGGATGCAAAGCGGTTCACGATCGTCACCGAATCATCCCAGGACAGCGCCCTGGAATCCACCTGTCGCCCCAAAGCCATCAACACGGGTACCTTCATGGTGCTGGCGGCGTGGAAGCGCAGGTCGGGATTGACCAGCACCAGGAAGCCGGTCACCGGATCCCTGAGCGCCACGGCGACGGTGGCTCCGCTGTCGCGGGCCGAGCGCTCGAGAATCGCGGCGCGGAGTGAATCCGCCGGTCCGGTCTGTCCCGCCAGCGCGAGTGCTACGAGGATGGAGAGCGTCATGACCGGCAAAGATAATCGCCGATGACCGATCGTCTCAGGTTCGTGGGATTCAAACTCGAGCGTCTGCCCAGCGGGGAGTGTCGCGCCCGGGTGACGCTGGCCTGGCCCGAGGATGGCCCGCGCTTCGAGGGGGAAGCCCGCGGGCTCACTTCGCAGGCCGGCGAGCTGCGCTGCGCGGCGCAGGCCGCGTTACAGGCCCTCGCCCAGGCGGTGCGCGATCCGGCCTTCGAACTGGTCGGTGTCAAGGCAGTGCGCGCGTTCGATGCGACGGTCGTCATCGTCTCACTCGGGTTGCCGGGGCATTCCGAAGGACCGCGCGTGGTCGGCTCGTATCTGACCGAGGGCGACGCCCCGCGGGGTGCGGCCCTCGCGGTCCTGAATGCCACCAATCGTCTCCTTGCGAAACGGCCCCCGCCCCGGTCGTAGCACCCGCGCAACGGTCGGCGCGGTTCCTGCATCAGACTTGGTAGGGCGGCGTGTGTGTTGGCTCGCATGCTGCGTCACCACTTGAACTTTCGACCTTCACCGGGAACGCCATGTCGCGTCGAACCGCGCTCCTCTCAGCGCTGCTCCTCGCATCCTGCGCCACGCAACATCCGGCACCGTCTCCGGTGCCTGAGAATGCGCCCCGGCCCGCGGATGCGCCGAATCCACCCCGACCGGCCGTCGCCGGAGTCGAGCCATCGACCCGTCCCGAGGCCGCCACGGTCACGCCCGATTCCGCCGGCCTGGCCGCAATGGCCCGGGATTCCGCGCTCGATGCCGCAATGCTCGAGCGCATCGCCGAGGCCAAGGTGTCCGACAGCGCGGTTCCCCCGGCCGCGCCGACCGAGGCGGAAACCGCGACCCTGCGGTCGATGTTCGACATCGACGTCAAGAATTTCGAAGAGCACGGGCGCGTCAAGTACTGGATCAATTTCTTCTCCGGCCCGGCCCGCGAACGCATGGCCATCTGGCTTACGCGCATGCCGCGCTACGAGCCGGGGTTTCGCACCCAGTTGATCGCGCGGGGATTGCCCGGCGATCTGGCCTACCTGCCGCTCATCGAGTCGGGGTACTCCCCGAGCGCGGTGAGCCGCTCGAAAGCGGTGGGGATGTGGCAATTCATGCGCGCCACGGGAAAATTCTACGGGCTGGCGGTGGATGCCTGGGTCGATGAGCGGCGCGACGTGCCCAAGGCCACCGACGCGGCCATCCGATACCTCGCCGACCTCACGGCGCGCTTCGGCTCCCCGTATCTGGCGGCCGCGGCATACAACGGCGGCCCCGGGCGGATCGGGCGCGGCCTCAAGCGCATGGACAACGGCTCCGATGGCACCGCCGAAGAGGATTCCTCGGTGGTCGAGGAGAACGACGGCGCTCCGCAGGCCGGCGACATGGCATTCTTCCAGCTCGCCGATACCCGCTACATCCACCAGGAAACCAAGGACTACGTTCCCAAGCTCATTGCGGCGGCCATGATCGCCAAGCAGCCCGAACGCTTCGGATTTCCCGCGGTCGTTGCAGCCGGGCCCGACGGGCTCGATTCGGTGCTGGTCTCGGACGCGACCGGCCTCGATGTGGTGGCGCGCCTGTCCGGGGTGGCACTCGGCGTCGTGGTGGAGCTCAACCCGGTGTTTGTTCGCGGACTCACACCGCCCAAGCGTGCCGCGGTGATCCGGCTGCCCGCGGGCACGGGAGAACACACCAGAACCGCCCTGGCGGACCTTCCGGCGGGACAACGCCTCAGTGGCTTCGTCCATCATGCCAAGGGGGGAGAAACCCTGGCCGGCATCGGCAGGAAATACGGGATCACCCTGACGGCGATGCGCGCCGCGAACCCCGCCTATGGCGCCCGCTCGCCGCGCCGCGGCGAGGTGGTCGCAATTCCCGGCCATGCGCGGCTGCTGGGCTGGATCGGCGAGAACCGGAAGGTCTCGGTCTCGGATGCCGGCCCGGGCGGCGCGGTGCACCGTGTGAGGGCCGGAGAGACGCTGGGAGGCATTGCCCGGCGCTACCGTGTCACCGTGGGCCAGCTCAAGTCCTGGAACCGGCTGGGGCCCAAAGGCCTGATCCGCGCCGGCCAGACGCTTCGCATCGGGTCGGGCGGCCGCACGGCCGCCAAAGGCCGCACGGCCTCCAGCCGCGCCCGCGCGGCGAGCGCCGCCACGGGCAAAGTCCATCTCGTGCGAACGGGCGAGACTCTTTCGAGCCTCGCCCGCCGCTATGGTGTTTCGGTCGCGATGCTGCGTGCCGCGAACCATCTTCCGGCCGGCCGTCCGCTGCCGGCCGGCCGCCGGATCACGATCCCTTCTTGACGCCCCGCAGCACGACTTCGGCATAGCCGTTCGCAGGATCCTCGCCCCGAGCCATCATTTCTACCACCCGGCTCGGGCCCCGATTGTAGGCCACCAGCGCCATGTGCAGGTCCTCGTCGAACTGACCCAGCAGATCCTTCAGAAATCGGAACCCGATCCGGAGATTGGTATCGCGATCGACGAGATCGCGCTCGGTGAGGCTGGGATCGTACCCGCGCGCCGTCTTGATGCGGAGCTGAGTGTAGCCGATCGCGCCCCGGTTGCTCCGTGCACCCGGCTTGAATCCGCTCTCCACTTTTACCAGCTGAAAGCCGAGCGAGGGATGAATGCCCTCGGCAACGGCGATGTCGTAGATCGCCCCGGCCAGCTCGGCCGGCACCGCGTACAGTGTCGAGTAGCGCGCAACCGCGGTCAGCCGCTCCAGCCGCCCCTCCATCTGCTGCAAGGCGGAGCGCGTGGCGTCGAGTTCATGGTGCAAGGCGGCCAGCTCCGCTTTTTCCGCGGCATTGACCGGAAGGGCCGGGCGGCCCGGTGCGCTGAGGCCGGTCAAGGCGACCGCCAGGGCGGCGACCAGTCCCAGGCCCGCCACGAGGTTGACGGCAGTAGCGGCCGAACGG
>JANNGX010000271.1:0-5549 GCA_031404115.1 Gemmatimonadales bacterium
CCTCGGCGCCCCGCTCCTGCCGGCGGGACAGTATCCGGAACGGCGCGGCCAACTGCTCTTTGATCGACCGCGGGACCGGGAGGCCCTCGACCCCCAGCCGCGCGGGGCGGTGTTCTTCAAACACTCCGGTGCCGAACAGGAAGTCCCACAGGCTCAGGATCTTCGCGTAGTTGCGGTTGTAGTGCTTCGGGTCCGTCGAGTGGTGCACCGAATGGAATCGCGGACTCACGAAGACAAAGTACCCGCGTCCATAGCCCCAATTCAACGCCGAGTGCTGCGCCGCCTCGAAGATATTCATGGCCGCGTACAGCGGCAGCCATCGAAACGTCGGGACCCCCAGCACCAGCAGAGGCACGACCATGATCAAGTTCTGGCCGATCTGCTCGAACGGGTGCATTCGATAGGAGCTGATGAAGCTCATTTTCTCCTGGGAGTGGTGCACGCTGTGGAACGCCCACAGCGGGGCCCAGGTGTGCAGCATCCGGTGCCACCAATAGGTGATGAAATCCACCGTGATCCAATATAGGACCCAGTGCACTGGCCCCGGAAGGCCGGAAAGCACCTCGATCTTCAGGAAGTCCAGTCGCGGGCCGAGGGCATTGGCGATGGCCGACCAGATGAGGATGGTGTAAAAGCCCCCCTGGTAGAAGAGGGCGTAGAGCAGGTCCTGCAGAAACGTTCTCGAAAAATAGCTGGTCCGGTCCGCCCGGTTCAGCACCTCAAGCAGGTAGATGACCGTCAGCAGGATCGCGACAAGGACCACCGTGTTCAGCGTCGCGCGGATCAGGTCTGGGAGCTGCACCGCCGCCGCGAAGCGGGCCGCAGCCTCGGGCGGCACGACTTGCCCGAGCAACGCAGTCACCCCATCCGCCGCGGCGGCGGACAGCTCTCGCAGCCGGAAAAGTCCTACAAAACGGGAAATGCTGTCTGCCTGAATGATCATGTCGCGGCGGTCGGGGTGAATGCCGGTACCGGGAGCCGATCCCGGTATACTACTAGCGGGTCGGGGGTAAGCATATCAAGCGTTAATATACACTGCGCGCGCCAGCGGTACAGGCAGATGATCCGGAGCCACCAACTGTATCGAATGACCTCGGAGTAGCAGCGTGCGCATCGCGTTCTTGGGAATGGGTGGCCCGCTGTCCCTCGGCGCCCTGGGCGCGGTTACGGCCGAACACACCGTCGCCGCCGTCATCCAGCCGCTCTCCCGCGGGGCAGGAGCAGGCCACGCCCGGCGGCTCCTGGCCCGGTTGGCTCGAACGCTCAAGGTCGGCCCCCCAGCACCCTTCGAAGCGCTCCGGAAGATGTACCGGTTTCCGGTCTGGCAGGCGCGCTCCGGCTCGGATCCGGACATCGCCGACCGGCTCCGGGCGCTGCGGCCCGACCTCATCTGCATCGCAGGGTATCCCTGGATTGTGCCAACGGAAATTCTTGCTGAGGCGCCACTGGGCGCCATCAATGTGCATGCCGCGCTCCTGCCCAGGCATCGGGGTTCCTTACCGCTTTTCTGGATCTACTATCGTGATGACCGGCGTACCGGCGTGACGGTGCATCGCGCCGTTGCCAAGGCCGATGCGGGCGACATCCTGGGGCAGGTGTCGTTCCCTCTCGAGCGGGGGTTCCCGATCGACCGGTTGAACCGCCTGAACGGTGAGTGCGGGGCCGGGTTGCTGAGTGCGGTCCTGCGCGACCTCGCCGCCGGCCGGGCCACGGGGCGGCCCCAGGATGAGGCGCTCGCCACTCCCGCCCCCCGGATTCGGCCAGGTAGCGCGATGATCGACTTCGATGCCTGGGACGTGGAGCGGGCCTGGCATTTCATGGCGGGGCTCTTCCCCCGCTTCCGGGAACCGCTCCTCACGGAGGAGGGGACTCCACTTCAGTACGGCGGAGTGCGGGGCTTCCTGCGCGAGTCGCATCGTCGTCCTCCCGGTACCGTGCTCCGCGGCTCCGGCGGGTACGACCTCTACTGTCACGGTGGCCGCGTGCGGCTCGCGGCCGGAGCCTAGCGACATGTGCGGCATCGCCGGATTCATCGCGCCAGTGCACCGGGCCGCCAATCAGGACGGGCTGGCGCGCGCGCTCCGGGCTCTCCGCCACCGGGGTCCCGATGACGAGGGGACCGCGACCCAGCCGGCGTCGCCAGTCGAAGGGGCGCCGTGCGTCGGCCTGGCCGCGAGCCGCCTGGCGATTCTGGACCTTTCCCCCTCCGGCCACCAGCCGATGGTCAGCGCGGACGGCCGCTGGACGCTGGTGTACAACGGCGAGATCTACAACTATCGCGAACTCCGGACCGACCTGGAACGACTGGGCCGGCAGTTCCGCTCCCACAGCGACACTGAAGTGCTGCTGGAAGGGTTCGCCGAGTGGGGCGTCGCTGTGCTGCCTCGCCTCAGTGGCATGTTCGCGTTCGCTATCCATGACCGGGTCGCGGGGCGGGTTACGCTGGCCCGCGACCCGCTCGGCATCAAGCCGCTCTACTACGCGCTGGTGGGAGATGCGCTGGTCTACGCCTCGGAAATCCCGGCGCTGCTCGAATTTCCCGGCCTGAGCCGGGCCGTCGACCCGCTCCATTACCACGAGTTCCTGCGCCGGGGGAACACCGATTTCGGTGGCGGGACGCTCTTCGCGGACATACAGCAGCTGCCTGCGGCCCACTACCTCGAGCTGTCGGTGGCCTCCCCGCACGCCCTGGATCCGGTCCGGTACTGGGAGGTGGACCTCGACCGCGAGCTTGCCTGCTCCTTCGACGAGGCCGCGGTGCTGGTGCGCGACGCGTTTCTTACCAGTATGGAACTGCACCTTCGGAGCGATGTCCCGCTGGGGTTTGCCCTGTCAGGAGGGGTCGATTCTTCCGCCGTGGTCATGGCCGCCCGGCACCTGCTCGGCCGCGGCACGGAACTGCATACGTTCAGCTATATCCCCGACGACCCCCGGATCGACGAGGAACGGCACGTCGATGCCGTCATCCGTGCAGCCGGAGCCGTGGGTCACAAGTTGCGCCTGGCGCCGGAGGAACTCCGGCGCGACATCGACCGCCTCTCGGCCGTGCAGGCGGAGCCGTTCGCCAGCCCGGTCATTTACGCCCAGTACCGGGTGTTCGAGCTGGCCAAAGCGGCGGGGGTCAAGGTGGTCCTCGGTGGCCAGGGTGCCGATGAAAGCCTGGCGGGATACGATCGCTATTTCCCGGCGCGTCTCGCGTCGCTCCTCCGACAGGGAAAGTGGCTGGGCGCGCTCCGCGCCTTGCGCTCCCCGGTCACGCCCTACCCCGGCGGCGCGGCCCATGCGCTCCGGTCCGCCGTGGGGCTGGCCGTTCCGGGAGCCGTCGGAGGCCCGCTCCAGCGGCTCTGGCGGCGCCACCGGGGCCACGGCGCGTGGCTGGACGCGGCCTGGTTTGCCGAGCGGGGGGTCCACCCCGCAGCGCCGTGGGCTCCACGGGGGCGGCGCGTGCTCCGAGAGATGCTCGAATTCAACCTCACGGAATCGCAGGTCCAGGCGCTGATGCGCTACGAAGACCGGAGCGCCATGGCGTTCTCGGTCGAGAACCGGGTCCCGTTCCTGAGTCCCGCGCTGGTGCAGCTCCTGTTCTCGCTGCCGGAGGAGTACTTGCTGGCTGCCGACGGCACCCGGAAAGCTGTGTTCCGGCGCGCCATGCGGGAGCTCGTGCCGGACAGCATCCTCGACCGCCGGAACAAGATCGGATTCTCGGTGCCGATGGCCAGCTGGTTTGATGCCCTGCGTCCCTGGATTGCCGAGCGAGTGGAGCACGTAAGCGGCCTGCCGGGCGTACACAGCGAGGAGGTCGCGCGGCAGTGGCGGGCGGTCGAGGCCCGCGATCCGTCGGCCGACCGCTGGCTGGTCTGGCGCTGCGTCAGCTTGAGCATGTGGGCCGAGCGGTTCGAGGCTAGATTCGTCTGACCACCATGGCGACTGGCTCATCCGGCCGGGAGAGTTCGATGCCGCACCCGATGCCCGACGAAAGCGGAGTGGATTGGATCGACGAATTGACCGACTCGCAGTGCATGGAGGTGTTCTGGCTGTATGTGGACCCGCCGGAGCCCTTCCTGGCCCGTTTCCCGCCGGCACTTCTGGGTCGGGCGCTGAGGCACGCGTTGCGGCAGGTGGCGGGGCAGGGGACTGTTCCCGGAAACCCGGCGCGATCCTGAGCGCGAGGGGACTGCTCTCTCTCGATCATGAATTCCTTGTGCAGCCGGTTCCCCAAGCGGGAGGAGAAGTATGGCGCGGTATTTGGTGACGGGTGGCTCCGGATTCATCGGCTCGCACATCGCCGCGGCCTTGTGCGCCCGGGGTGAACAAGTCCGGATCATGGACAATTTCTCTACCGGCAATCGCGAGAACCTCAAGGTGTCGCCGGCCGCCGAGGTCGTTGAGGGGGACATCCGCAGCTACCACATTGTCCGCGAGGCGGTCGAGGGGTGCGACTTCGTGCTGCATCAGGCTGCCCTGCCGTCGGTGCCTCGAAGCATCAGGGATCCCATCACCACCAACGAAGTGAACGTGGTGGGGACGCTCAACGTCTTGAACGCCGCCCGCGACGCGAAGGTGAGCCGGCTGGTCTACGCCAGCAGCTCCTCGATCTATGGCCGGAATCCGGCGTTGCCCAAGCGGGAAGACATGATGCCCCAGCCGATGTCCCCCTACGCGGTGAGCAAGCTTGCCGGGGAGCACTTCTGCCGATCGTTCTTCGAGCTGTATGGCTTCGAGACGGTCATGCTTCGCTACTTCAACGTTTTCGGGCCTCGACAGGATCCGGCCTCGCAGTACTCGGCTGTGATCCCGATTTTCATCAGCAAGATGCTGCGGGGTGAGGCCCCGGTGGTGAACGGGGACGGGACCCAAACCCGTGACTTTACCTTTGTCGACAACGTGGTTCAGGCAAACCTGAAGGCCTGCCACGCGGCGAGCGTCGCCGGGCAGGTCTTCAACATTGCGGCTGGTTCGCGCCACTCGCTGCTGGCCCTGGTGGAGACGCTTGAGGGGATCACCGGAACGAAGATCCCGGTGGAGTTCAATCCGACCAGGCTGGGGGATGTGCCCCATTCGTACGGCTCCATTGAGGCGGCCCAGCAGGCCCTCGGGTACGTCCCGACCGTGGGCTTTTCCGAGGGGCTGGAGCGTACCGTGAAAGCGATGGTTGACGGGGCAGGGACCTGAGCGACCTCCCGACCGGGTGGCCCTTGGGTGGATCCAGTTCTACGCCGGCTTCCCGGGCCAGCCGTGCCCGGATGCCGTAGGCTCGCTACGCGGGAACGGGCGGGGTTCGGCGCTTTGGACGTTGCGGTGATGCCCAGGAGCAGATGGGACACTTGAGTGCGTCGTGGGCGCGGGCTGGGCAGTGTTCGCGGCCGAAGTAGATGATTTGTAGGTGGCGTTTGCCCCAGTCGGATTCCGGGAAGAGTGCGGAGAGGTCGCGTTCGGTTTCTACGACGTTGCGGCCGGAGGAGAGGCCCCAGCGCGCAGCAAGTCGGTGGATGTGCGTGTCGACGGGGAATGCGGGGAGACCGAACGCTTGGATGCGTACGACGCCTGCG
>JANNGX010000272.1:0-22694 GCA_031404115.1 Gemmatimonadales bacterium
AATTGCCCTCGTTGGTCGGCGAGGTGGCAACATTGAGCACAACCAGGGCAAGCAGGAATGTGTAGAACACCTCCACCATGAGGGCCGTCATCGTGGTGGCGGTGGCCCCGGGAGCGGGGGCGAAGGTACGATCGAGCAACATGTACGAGAGGTAGGCCCCGGCCAGCCCGCCCAGCAGCTGGGCCGCCATGTACGGGAGCAGATCCGCTTTGGGAAGCTTGCCGCGGAGGAAAACCGCCAGCGACACTGCGGGGTTGTAGTGTGCCCCCGAAACGTGGCCGCCCATGAACACAACCACCATCAGCGCGGTGCCGATAACCAGCGGCGCCAGAGGGTGATTCGGGGTGGCCACCAGCCCGATCGTCATGACGAAGAAGAACGTCCCCACGAACTCAGTCAGATATTTTCGCATGCAGGCCCTTGGCTCTCCCCTCCAGGTCTTAGCGTAGCTCGCGAACCCAGATATTCCTGTATCGGACGGGATGTCCGTGATCCTGGAGCGTGATCGGCAGCCTGTCGGCATGGGCGGTGTACGGGGGCCGGCTCTGGTGGGACGTCGGCCCGGTGAGAACTACGCCGTCCTGAACCAGTACGCCGTTGTGGAACACGGTGACCAGGGCCGGCTCGAGCAGCTTTGCCGAGTCGTCGAATCGGGGCCGGTGGAACACAATGTCGTAGGTTTGCCAGACTCCCGGCGGGCGGCTCGCGTTCACCAGGGGCGGGTACTGGCCGTAGAGCGAGGCGGCCTGGCCGTCAGGATAGGTGAGACTTCCGTAGGAATCCAGCACCTGTACTTCGTACTGACCCATCAGGAAGACGCCGCTGTTTCCCCGATCCTGATCCTGGCCCCCGGTGGGGAGGGGGGAAGCCCACTCCACGTGGAGCTGCACGTCGCCGAAGCCGCGCACCGTCCTGATGGCGCCGGTGCCCTTCACCACCTCCATGTAGCCGTTCTTCACCTTCCACCGGGCCGGGCTGCCGTCGGCGCTCCGCCACTGGTCCAGGTCGTGGCCGTCGAACAGCATGAACGCGTCCGACGGCGGCGGTACCGGGGGTTGGACCGGCCCGGCATTGATGACCGAAGGCGCCGGGCAATCCCGGGCATGCTGGGCGCACGGGGGTCCGGTCTGGGCGGCCAGCAGGTCCGGGGCGCCGAGCCACGCCGCGAGGAGAAGGGTTTTCTGCATCCGGCTAGAGTACTCTCGGCGGAGTTTCCGCGCTACTGCTTCCCGCGGCGCGAAAAGCAACCGCCCCGGCCTGCAGGCCGGGGCGGTTGCGGTCTACGAGCACACCTTCTCCAGAGAGCGGCCTACCTGCCGTCCCCATCGAAGTCGCCGGGAAGGGCCCGCTCGATGCGATGCCATGCATCTCGCGTAGCATTCTTGGCCTTGTCCCAGCCGAGTTTCGTCGCGTGCTCGGTCTTCTCCCAGCCGCGCTGCAGATCAGACTCAACATCGTCGAACTTCTTGCCGGCGTGCTCACCGTACGTTTCCCATCCGTAGCGGTAGGCAGGCTGGTAGGTCTCGTACTTTTCGCCTGAGGCGTAGGGACGGGTCATGTAGTTGTCCCGCCAATAGGCGTCTTCCCTGGTCGGATTGACGGCTTCGGCCAGGCCCTTGCCAGCGGCCGCACCCGCAACCGCGCCAACAATTCCTCCCACCACGGTGCCGATGGGTCCCCCGACGGCGGTCCCTGCCGCGGCGCCCGCTACCGCGCCTCCCAAGGCGCCAGCGCCGGTACCCACCGGGTGGGAGCCCGGAGCTCCGGTCAGCGGATCACGGTTGGAGTCCCGCGTATCTCTTTCATCAGCCATGTTTTCTGGCCTCCGTCGAATTTGAAGGTCGAGGTTGGAGGGCAACATCGAAGTGAGGCTGCCTTGTCCTGCATGAGTTATGACGGTTTGATAACACGGAAGCGCACAACCGAATTTCGATCAGGGGGCCCAGCGGACATCGGGCCGGACTAGGGCCGGCGTGCGATGAAGATCAGTTCTCCGGGATAGGTGGAACCGTAGGGAGTCTTGTCGTAGTCGGCATACAGATGCTCGACCTCGAACCCTGCGCGCACCAGCAGGTGCTCGGCCTCGAAGCGGAAGAGGTAGCGCATGGGGAAAGCGTGGACCAGCCGCTCGGTGCCGCCATCGGGATTCGTCACGTAATAGATGAGCTCGATCTGGTTGATCTGATTGGCGTGGTCATGACTGACGATCCGGAAGCGACGGGAAACGCGCCGGCCCTCCGGTGTCGCAAATTCGGGCTCGTCAGCAAACTCCGGCCCCACCGGCCGGTTGGCCAGGGCATCGAGGGAAGGATTGAACAGATCGAGAATCAGCCTTCCACCCGGAACCAGGTGGCGGCGCACACTCACGAGGCAGGCGAGCTGGTCGTCGACCGTCGTGAGATGCTGGAACGGCCGGAATGGAATGGTGACGAGGGTGAAGCTCCGGCGCAGGTCGAAGGCGCGCATGTCTCCCTCCACCAGCTCGACCCGCCGTTGCACTGGGTCCGGCTCGGCCCTGAGATGCTCGCGGCACACCGCCAGCATGCTGGGCGACGCATCCAGTCCCACGATTTCGATGCCCGTACGCGCGGTCGGAATGAGTACCCTGCCGGTGCCGCAGCCGATTTCGAGAACCGGGGAGTTCGCATCTCGCGCCGCGTTGACGAAGAAGCCGACGTCGGGACGGTCGCGGTACGGCCCCACATAATCGTAGAGCCGGGCGATGGGGCCGTATTCATCGTGTGCGCCGGTCATCGGTGGACTGTCAGTTCCTGCCGAATGCCCGCTCGAGCTCCGCGAAGGGAACCGCGCGGGCAAGACTGGTGAAGGTTCCCGGTCCGGCAATTTCTCTTGCAGACTCAAGGAACCCGCTCCAGGCTGCGCGGGCCAGCGCGCCGCCCACGCTGATCCGACGGACCCCCGCCGCAGCGAGTTCGGCCACCGTGGTGAAGTCGGATCCGACCAGCACATTTACCGGCTTGGGTGCGACCGCCTTCACGACGGCGGTGATGTCTTCCCGGGTGCGGATTCCCGGCGCGTAGAGACAATCGGCTCCGGCCAGGGCGTAGGCGGACAGCCGGCGGATCGTCTCGGCGAGATCGGGGCGCCCGACAATGAACCCTTCCGACCGGCCGGTGAGGAGCACTCCCGTTCCGCTTTGATCAATCGCCTGCCGGGCGGCCTTCACTCGCGCCACCGCGAGCGTGAAGTCGAAGAGCGGGCTCGACGGGTCGCCGGTCGAGTCCTCGATCGAGAGTCCGGCAATCCCGGTGGCCGCAGCCGCGCCCACGTTCGCCGCAACCTGCGCCGGCTCGACGGCAAATCCGCCCTCGAAATCAGCGTTGACCGGCACGTCGACGCCGGCGGCAATGGCCCGGAGGCCCTCCAGGGTTTCTTGCAGGGTGGCGTGGTTGTCGGGCTTGCCGAGGGACCAGGCGAATCCGGAGCTGGTGGTGGCGAGGGCCTTGAAGCCGAGCTGGGCCAGCAGGCGCGCGCTGCCGACGTCCCAGGGGTTGGGGATGACGAAGCAGCCCGACTCATGGAGCCTTCGGAACGCCAGGCAGCGATCCTGGCTCACTCGGGAGCCCGTTTGGCCGAGAATTCGTCCTCTGCGGCCCCGCCGAAGTCGACGGTGCCCTTCATCGTGTCGCCGTCCACCTGGGCTGTCATCGTCAGCACGAGATCATTCCCGTTGTAGTTCACAGTGTAGCTGAACTTCACGACGTTGCCCTTGATGGTTCCGGCCAGCGGCACGTCGCCGGCGGCCCGTTTGACCGTTCCGGAGAGGGTGTCGCCACTCACGACAAAGACGATCTTGAAGGTGCGCACGCCACCCGGTGTATTCATCGCGGCATCCCATTCACCGGCCAGGGACTGGGCCGCGACGGTGGTGGTCAGCGCTGCGGTGGCGACGATGAGCGACAGGAACAACCGTTTCATGCGCCTGCTCCGTTGGGGGGAAGCCGGGGTTCTGCCCGAACTCGAAAGATACTGGGTCGGGGTGGGCGACCGGGCTGCTGGACGACCAGAATGGCCGGTTCGATCGCGGCCGCGGCCGGTCTGGCGCGGTCGGCGTGTCACAAACGACGGACCAGGCTTGTTCCCCTTTGTGCATCCGGGCTGTTCCGGTCCACACGCAAAGGAGATAGTCCCCATGACTCGGTCCAAGATACTCTGCACCATCGGGCTGCTGGCCATAGTTATGCTCGAAGCGTGCGGTGATACCGCGCAGCCGTCCGCTCCTGTTGCCGCCACCGTCGTCCACCAGACGTTACCCGGGTCCGAGTGCAAACCGGCCCCGCCGGATAACCGCCTTCCGTTTCCCGTAGCGCCGCTGAGCAAGCGCGTGGATCTTGGCACACCGGCTTTCTCCAACCCCACGCGCGTCACCAACCCGTTGTTCCCGATCAGCGGGCTCAGCCAGGTCGTATTTGTGGGTACGGTGGGCGGTGTCCCGTTCCGGGCCGAGACGACGCTTCTGCCGGGGACCCAGCCGGTCGACTTCGGCAACCGGACGGTCCAGACCCTGACCTCGCAATACGTGGCCTATCTGGACCGGCGGCTCGACGAGACCGCGCTCGACTGGTACGCCCAGGACGATGGCGGGGCCGTCTGGTATTTCGGCGAGGATGTTTCCAACTACGAAGACGGCAAGATCGTCGACAAGCACGGCACCTGGCTGGCCTGTCAGGACGGGCCGCTGGCGATGATCATGCCGGCGCTGCCGCAGGTAGGCAACGTCTACCGGGTTGAGAACATTTTCCCCGTGGTGTTCGAGGAGATCGAGGTCATACAGGTGAATCAGACCGTCGCGGGGCCGCTGGGCCCGGTCACTGGGGCATTCACGGTCCAGCAGCTGCACCTGGACGGTTCCTACGCCCCCAAGGTGTTTGCCCCCGGCTACGGTGAATTCTCGACCGGCAGCGGGACCGATGTGGAGGCCCTCGCGCTGGCCATACCCACCGATGCGTCATCCTTGCCCGCGCCGGCCGAGCTGCGAGCGCTCTTGGGTGGGTCGCGCCGGGTGTTCCACGCGGCCGGGGCCGGCAACTGGTCCCGCGCATCGAGAACCGTCGGCGAGATGAATGCCGCCTGGGCCCGCCATCAGGCGGCTGATCTCCCCCGCCTGCTCAAGCCGCTCATGGCGGACGCGCTGGACCAGCTCTCCCGGGCTGTGGCCGCCCGTGACCGGGGCGAGAGCCGCCAGTTTGCGCTGGACGTGTCCAAGACCGGGTTGGACCTGCTCCTCCGGTACCGCTCACGGATCGAGGTGGACTTCGCCCGACTGGATCTCTGGGTCCGTCAGCTGGTGCTCGACACCGAATCGGAAGACACCGGCGGCGCGGCCAGCGACCTGGCCATTCTCAAGACGATTCTATTCCGGCTGGCGAATACCGGTGACACGCGCGACCGGAACGATGTGCGCTCGGTGCGGCATCACCTTGAGGCAATCCAGACCGCGGTGGACCACCGGTCCGCGGGCGCCGTGCAGCGCGCCGCCCGCCGATTGCAATCGGCCCTGAGCGACCGGGTCCGGTCGCAAGAGCAGAACGAGCACTAGGGTTTTCTCTGAAGGTGCGAGTGGGTCACCCGGCAGATCGGGCAGGCCTGCATCTGCGGCTCCTTGCCATAGGTCAACCGGACCGGGCCGAGCTGTCGCGTCGTATCGGTGAGCGTCACGGTGAGCAGCATCGTCCGCCCGGTGATCCGTCCAGCGAATCGCGCGGGATGAAGAATGCCGCGATCGACCGGATAGGCGTCCACGTTGTAGAGGCCCACCGCTTCGAAATAGCCGGCGTCGTCGGGGCGGATCCGGCCTTTCACATCTCCCAGCGTGCAGCCAATGTGTACGTGAATGCCCGAGTCGCCGACGATGAGGCCCGAATTGTCACCGCCCCAGGTCCCCGAGATGTCGCCGGTCGGCGGCTCGGGACCGGTCGCGCACGCGGCGACTATTGCAACGATGAGGAGAGACTTGGCGCGGGTTATCATGTTTCCGGGAGGGCTTCCGGATGCTCTTGTCGGTCCGGTCGTGGCAGCTCCGGCCGTCGTCGGACTCGACTCACGCCAGTCCGTCGCGGAAGCCGAGAGGATTCGAAACGCCGTCGAGACCGTGGTTTCGGTTTCGTCATGGAGATGCGGCCCTGCCCCTGGCACCGCAAGGTACGCGGGTCCGCCAGCACGACGCCCCCCATGACCTCGGCGAGCAGGGTCCGCTGGCCGATGTCCAGCTGGTCGCCGTCGGCGTAGGCCGGCTCGAGGAGCAGTGCGGCTGCCGCCAGCTGGGCCTCGTCGCGGGGCGAGGGGGAGGCCGCTGATGGCGATGGCGCACTCCGGCGCCGCATGATGAAGTTCCTGAGGGCGTCGAGCATTGTGTCAGGCCGCTGGGCGACGGGTGGTCGGCAAGGTCCTTGATCTCGGTCTTCGCAAGGGATCGAGCCGCGGTCGAACGCTACGGCCGGAACAGCGCCGCGTGCCCAAAAGCCTCTCCGGTCTTGCCATGGGGCCAGGATTCCCGCACGAAGCTGATGCCGAGGCGGCCATCGGCGGAGCGCAGTCCGGCGTCCCAGGAGAGACTGCCGCTGGTGGCATCGAGCCGGGCCATGAGCATTCGGTCCTCTCCGCCATTCTCGGCCCCCACGATTAGCCGGTCCGACTTCGGGTCCTTGGCGAGCCAGTGTGGCCTGAAGGTGGAATCGGCGAGCAGTCGGGAGACCTCGACCGGGTGGGCCGGATCCCGCACGTCGAGCGTCACCAGCATGTTGGCCTTGCCCACCGTCATGACCCAGTAGCGGCCGGCCAGAACAGGAACTCCACACGAGCCGAGCCGTTGCGCGGGGGCGTCGATGGTGAAGACGTGCGCGATCGCCGGTGTGGAGGTGTCGAGCCCGGTGACGCGATAGAAGCCGCAGTTGTAGGCGTTGAAGAGGATGGATCCGTCGGCCATGATGCGCGGTTCGAACGGCAGCCCCTTGACGGAAGGGCCGACGCGCCCGTCCGGCAGCATTGCGTCTGGTACTTGCAGGGTACGCAGGAGCTTGAGATCCGAGAGCCGCCAAATCTGGATGACATCCGCGCTGGTGTCCTCCATCATGAGAGCGCTCGTCATGAGCATCCGGTCGATGGCGGGGAGCACGGCGAAGGAATAGGGTCGGATCGGGACCGTCACGCTCGAATCGGCGGCGCTCGCGGCGCGGAGGACCGATCCGTCGGCGTCCACCTCGGCGATTCCGCCATGCCCTCCCGGCATGGTCGTATCTCCGGGGAGGGGACTCTTACCCTCACTCCTCAAGAACCCGACGAGCAGGTGCCCGTTGGGCATGCGGACCATGTCGTGAGGAAAGCGGTAGGGTGGCACCGGCCGCAGGGTCCTCACCAGACGAGGGTGCTCCGCCGAGTCGGTGCTGAACAGGAAGATCTGCTCGTGATGATGCCCGTTGGCGAAGAGCAGGCCTCCCGAGTCGGGAAGCTGGTATTCCATGTGGTGTGGCAGGGTCCCCGACATCCCGACCGGTTCGGTCGTGAGTACCTGGCCATAGGTGGCACTGGTGGGCCGGACGTCGATGACCGCGAGGAAGTCGGAGTCTTTCCCGTCCGAGTCTCCGGCCCAGACGTAGAGGTAGCGGGAGCCGGGGACGGGGGCCGGCTCCCGAGTACAGGCGCAAAGGAGGATTGCCAGAAGGACGCTTTTCGGGCGCATTGGGAACCGTGGCCGGAGTGGTGGGCCGCCATCGCTAGTTCGCAGGCGACCAGCATCGGTATGGGTGGTACTCGAACTCGAGCGGCTGCTTGAGACGGGTCTCCAATTCGATCAGGTCCATTCGTCCATCGGGCACGCCATTCTGCCCGGTTCCATCAGGATTGATCGTGGCTGTCACGTCCTGGAAACCAGCTTGGTCGCCTTCGCCCGCACGACCTGCCGTCCATCTGTGGAGAGGCTGAAACGGGCGAAGACGGTTTTCCCCTCGCCTATGACCTTGAAAATGGCGCCCAGCAATCCGGAAAGAGGCCGGCCCGAGATCCCTTCAATGTCATCGAGCATCGTCATGTTATCACTGAACACCAGGAACCGGAACGTCTCCACCTGGTGATTGGTAACCTTCAACTGGGGTACCGAAAGGGTATCGACGAACGAGTACTTGCGAAGCCCATCAGGCCGATCGGGCCACTCGAGTCTGATATTCGCGGCGATCAACGGTGCCGGCCCACGCTTGATCCGCTTGACGATACTCGCCGGAGGGCCATAGGTCACCTCGATACTCTGATGATAGTCGAATGCCAGGCGCCGACCGATAGGCGCTTTGGCTTCATCCCCCGTCCCCAGGCCGGCGACAATGAGGAATTCCTTCCAGAGTGCGTCATGCGGAATGAACAGCGTGCCCCCCCTGGGCCGGGTGACGAGAGCACCCGTGATGAGGTGCTGGAATACGGCGGATTGAAACCGCACCGAGTTGGTCGTTGCGAGAAGAGAGTAGCCGCTGTCGGCGAGTCGCGCTTCACGCATGGCCTCGCCGAGTGCCTGCCTGGTGACCGTGTCGCCGGGACAGGATTGTGCCGCAGGCGCCTCGGGCCGTGCGCCAAGGCCTTGCGCAGCCGCTGGTTGAGCGGGAATGCCCACACCGAGGAGGCTCAGAACGGCCAGTCGGGCGCAAGAGGGGAGTATGATCATCGCGGGTTAAGCGTAGCCTGGAGCAGTCCTCTGGATGTGACTCGGGGTACGACCATCGGCGTGCTGAACGGCTGAGAGCGCCAGGCGAAGCTCTCCCACTCCCCGACGGATCTCCTTCTCGTCCACTGGGGCAAAGGCCGAGCTGCAGGCCTTTGCGGAGCAAGGGTCCTCGGGCATAACGCGCAAGGGAGACCACTTCGACCCCTCGCTCCGCGGCGGCCCTTTCTGCCTCGGCCCCCACCGTGCCGCGAGAGAACTGATACTGATTGGACAGGTCGCGGGTGGCCGGGAGGCGTTCACCAGGGCGCAGCCGCCCCTCGAGGATCTCGGTCCGGAGGGCGTCCAAGAGCCAGCGGGCGACCCCGACGCCGGGCGGTCGGGGTGGCAGGATCAGCGGGAAGGTGGTGGCCGTCTTGCCATAAATGGTATAGACATAATATCAGATATGGTACTATTTGACAGGCCATGTTCCTGCTAGGCTGGGAGCAAAGAGATCATCATGAGAATCAATGTCCTGCTGACCGCTGTGGTGGCCGGCTGCACCGCGAGCGGGCCGCCCGAGTCCGCGCGGGATGTGTTCAGCCAGTCGATGCCCCCGCTCGACGGCGCCCATCTGGAAGTCACGCTGGTGGAAGTGCGGTACGCGCCGGGAGGCGGCTCGGACCCGCACCGGCATCCCTGTCCGATGATCGGGTACGTGCTCGAGGGAGCCTTGCGGACCCAGGTGCGGGGCGGCCCCGTGCAGGTGTACCGGGCGGGAGAGAGCTTCTACGAAGCACCCGACGGGGTCCACGAGGTCTCGGCCAACGCCAGCGACCGCGAGCCGGTGCGGTTCATGGCCACCTTTCTCTGCGATCGTGCCACGCCGCTCTCGGTTCCGATGTCCCCTTCCGCGCCCGGACCGACCCCATGAGCCATCTGGCCGGTAGCCCGGCGGCGCGCCGGATGCCGTCGCCGCACGGCTCCAAGGAGTTCGTGTGCCCCGTCTGAATTATTCCAAGGTGGCCACGTCGCAGGTGAATGGCTGTGCCCACCGCATCGACATGCACTGGAAGGATCGCGCGCGCTGGGGGAGACCGAGGTGCGGCTCTGCTCACTCGATGCATGGCGGGAGTGTCCCTACTACACCGAGCGCGAGCGCGCCGTGCTGGCGTGGCCCGAATCGGTAACCCTTGTGAGCGAAGGGCATGCTCCGGATGCCCTCCATGACGAGGTCCGCCGGTTGCTCACCGAGAAGGAACTGTCCGACCTGACCCTCGCGGTGGCCACGATCAATGCCTGGAACCGGTTCTCGATCGCGGCGCGATTGGTGCCGGGAACTTACCAGCCGGCGGTGAGAGCTTCCTGAAGCGACCGCGGGAGAGGCACGCGGTGGCTCCGCTCTGGCGCTCCGGACCGGTGATGGTAGCTTGAGCGGGGCTGGATGCACCGGGTTCCACCATTCCGCACGCCGAGGGCTTGATGGACGCAGATTCGGAGGGCCGCGGGGGGGAAAGTCCCTGGGGCCCGACCCGCAACGCCTATCTCCACGGCAACTGGGCGCCGATCCTCCGCGAAGAGGAATTCCGTAATCTCCCGGTAACCGGCAAGGTACCCGCCGAGCTGGTCGGGAAGATGCTGATCCGGACCGGCCCGAACCCTCGCTTCAAGCCGCTCGACATGAAGTACTACCACTGGTTCGATGGCGACGGCATGCTCAACGCCTTCTACTTCGAACCCGAGGGTGTGCGCTACAAGAACCGATGGGTGGAAACCAAGAAATGGACCCTGGAGAACCAGGCGGGCACCGCGCTCTTCGGCGGGCTCCGGAGCCCCAGCAGCACGACCTTTTCCGGGTGGATGAAGCTCCGGTTCGGGCTGCTCAACCTGCTCTGGCTGGGGATCCGGAAACTGTTCGGTGTCGGTCCGACGCGGGGCCAGTTCGAGCAAATCGCCACGATCCTCAACTGCGCCAACACCAGCGTGGTGCAGCAGGGCGACAAGTTGCTGGCCCTGGACGAGGCCGGTAAACCCTACCAGCTCACCCGGGAGCTCGGCACCCTGGGGCTCTACGACTATGACGGAAAACTGGTGGGCCCCTCGGTCGCGCATCCCCTGACCGATCCGTTCACGCGTGAAAGCTTCACCATGGGCTACAATGCCCTCCCGCCGTACTTCCAGTACTATCGGATCAGCCCGACGGGAAGCATCAGCCAGTACGAAGCGATCGATGTGCCGTATGGAGTCATGATGCATTCGTTCGGCCTATCGGAGCATTTTGTCGTGTTTTTCCACCTTCCGGCGGTGTTCGATATCAAGAACGTCGGTACCCACGAGCCGTTCCGCTGGATGCCGGAGCGCGGGGCGCGGCTGGGCGTGATGCCGCGCAACGGAACCTCCGCGGACACCAAGTGGTACGATATTCCCCCGTGCTGGCTGTTTCACAGCATGAACGTGTGGGAGGATGGGGACTGGCTGGTGGCGGACGTGGCGAAGTATCCCCGGATCCCCCTGCTCGACCTTCCGACCCGGAATCCGAGCCCTCCGTTTTCCCTCGACCCACACGGGGCCCTGGTCCGCTGGCGGCTCAACCGGAAGAGCGGTGAGCTCAAGGAAGAGGTCATCACCGCGGAACCCTCCGAGTTTCCCACGATGGACGATCGGTTTGCCACCAAACGGCAGCGGCACGGGTGGTGGATCTACCTCGACAAGGGAAACGAAGATATCGGGCTGTGGAACACCGTCATGCACTATGACTTCGACACCGGCGCCAGGGATTCCTGGCATGTCGGCGAGGGGTGCTACACCGGCGAGGCGCTATTCACACCCCGGCACCAGGATTCGCCGGAGGGAGAGGGCTACCTGATGAACGTGGTCTACGACATGAAGGAGAACAAGAGCCGGTTGATGATCTTCGACGCGATGCGGGTGTCCGCGGGCCCGCTGGCCGTGGTGCAGCTTCCCCGCCGGATCGAGTACGACTTCCATGGTAACATCGTTTGACGAAGACTGAGCAACTGACCGCCGCACTCTCGGGCCGCTACGCGATCCTGGGCGAGTTGGGCACGGGCGGGATGGCCACGGTATTCCGGGCCACGGACCAGCGGCATGAACGCACCGTCGCCATCAAGGTGCTGCATTCCGAGCTGGCCGCTTCGGTCGGAGCCGATCGGTTCCTCACTGAAATCAAGACCACGGCCAAACTGAGCCACCCGCACATCCTGGCGCTGCACGACTCGGGGGTTGCCGACGGCTTTCTCTACTACGTCATGCCACTGGTGGACGGTGAGTCGCTGCGGGACCGGCTGACCCGGGAGCCCCAGCTGCCGGTGGACGAGGCCGTCCGTATTACCCTCCAGGTGGCCGACGCCCTCACGTACGCGCATGGCCAGCAGGTCGTCCATCGTGACATCAAGCCGGAGAACATTCTCCTTCAAGGTGGCCACGCCCTGGTGGCCGACTTCGGCATCGCCCGGGCGGTCTCCCAGGCCGGAGACGAACGGATCACCGTCACCGGCATGGCCATCGGGACGCCGGCGTACATGAGCCCCGAGCAGGCGGCGGGCGAGCTCGACCTGGATGGCCGGAGCGACCTCTACGCGCTGGCCTGCGTGGTGTACGAGATGCTCTCGGGCGAGCTGCCCTTCACCGGCCCGACCATCTCCGCCATTCTGGCCCAGCGATTCATGAAGCCGCCGCCCAAGGTCACCACCAAGCGGCCGAACGTCCCGCGCCCCATCGAAGCGGCTCTCTGCATGGCGATGGCGCTGGAGCGCGAGGACCGGTTCGCGTCGGTGGCGAAATTCGCCGAGGCGCTGGTGTCGAAGCAGGCGGTCCAGCACGATACGTCGGGGCGTTCCATCGCCGTGCTCGCCTTTGCCAACATGAGCGACGACCCCGACACGGAGTATTTTTCGGACGGCATCTCAGAGGAGATCATCAACGTGCTGGCGCAGCTCCCCAGCCTCCGGGTGGCGGCGCGCACGTCGGCCTTTTCCTTCAAGGGGAAGAGCGTCGATCTGCGGAGCATCGGTGACCAGCTCAGCGTGGCGACCGTGCTCGAAGGCAGCGTGCGGAGGGCGGGTAACCGAATCCGGATTACGGCCCAGTTGATCAACGTGGCGGATGGGTACCATCTCTGGAGCGAGCGATACGACCGCGAGCTGACCGACGTGTTTGCCATTCAGGATGAGATTGCCGCAGCGATCGCGGAAAAACTCAAGGTGACATTCCTGGTCGCCGAGGACGGGCTGGCGTTCGCTCCGCCGACCAGCAACATCGAGGCGTACGAACTCTTCCTGAAAGCCCGTGGGCTGGTGCACCGGCGCGGGCCCGGCATCCGGCAGGCCATCGACCTGTACGAGCAGGCGATCGCCCTCGACCCCGACTTCGGTCCCGCGTATGCGGCGTTGACCCACGCGCTGATCCTGGCCGGATTCTACGGATTGGCCAGGCCCGAGCAGTCCCGGCCGCGCGCCATTGCGGCGGCGCGGCTGGCGCTGGAAAAAGCGCCCGATCTCCCCCAGGCGCATGGGGCCGCGGCCATGGTGGCGCTCCTGGCCGAGTATGATCGCGACAAGGCTGATGCGGAATGGGCCCGCGCGCTCGAGCTCAACCCCGGCGATTCGGCCATCAGGATGGAACGCGCCTACTACGGCCTCTGCAATGTCCGCGGAGATTTCGACCGGGCGCTCAGCGAGGCCCGGCTGGCCGTGGAACACGATCCGCTGAGCGCCCTGGCGCAGGCCAACTTCGGATTGATCCTGGGATGCGCCGGGAAGTATCCTGAAGCCCTGGCCCAGGCGCGCAAGACGCTCGAGATCGACCGCGCCTCGTTCCTGGGGCACTTCCTCCACGGGATGAGCCTCCTGTGGAACGGCAACTTCGAGGGCGCGCTGACGGCGGTGACGCCGGTGCTGGGCATGAGCGGACGGCATCCCTGGATCCTCATGGTGGTGGCCCTGGCCCATCATCGCGCCGGGAGGACCGCCGAGGGGCTCGCGCTGTATCACGAGCTGGTGGCGCGGGCCGCGAGCGAATATGTCCAGCCCAGCCTCACGGTGCTGGTGGCGAACGGTCTCGGGCTCGTTGATGAGGTGGCACGATTGGTCCGGGAATGCGGCGAGCACCGGGACGTGGGGCTTGCGGTCATTCTGCTGTACTTCCCCGAGGCGGCGGGCCTGATCGACACCCCCGCTGGAGCGGACCTGCTCCGCCTGATGGGGTGGGACGACCGGCTCCGGCCCCGATGACCGGCCGACCCTCACGCGATGCCCGCATTGCCATAGTCGGCGCGGGGCCGGCGGGGCTCTCCGCCGCCTCCTTTCTCAAGGACAACGGCTACCGCAACGTGACGGTGCTGGAAAAGGCGGGCCGGATCGGCGGGCTCTGCCTCTCGGTCACCGAGAACTACGACACGTACGACATCGGCGCCAACTACGTGACGATGGAATACGTGGAAACCCTGAAGCTGGCCCGGTCGGTCGGCGCCAAACTCTATTTCGAGAGCCCGTACTCGGCGATGATCGTTCCGCCGGGCGGAGGACCGACCCGGTTCGAGGACTTCCTGACCACGATCATGACCGATCCCGGGACGGGCAGGAAGGTGCCGGTTCTCCGGTTCATGGGGCTGGCGCTCAAGTACCTGTGGCTTCGGCTCAGGCTCGGCCGGGTCATCGATCCTCCGACGTTTGCCCGGGTAGCCGAGGAGGCACCGGAGCTGGCGGTGCCCTTTTCCCAATGGCTGGCTTCGCACGGGCTCGAGCCGCTCAGCCGGCTGTTCGAGATCCCGGTGACGGTGATGGGGTACGGGCACCTCGACGAGATCGCCACCCCGTACGTGCTCAAGTACATCGGCCCCAGGACGTTTGTGCCGATGCTGTTCTTCCCGGTGCCGGTCCTCCGATATCTCTTTCCCTGGCCCAAGCGGTTCCTGCGCGGGTACCAGCGAATGTGGGAACAGGTGTCGTGGGGGCTCAACGTGCGCCTGAATGTGAACATCACCGAGATCACGCGGCGGGCCGACGGGGTGACGATCAAGTTCCAGGAAGCGGGCCAGGTGCTCAACGAGGAGCGCAGGTTTTCCTCCGAGATGCGGTTCGACCATGTGATGCTGGCGTCGCCGCTCTCCCCGGCGGTGACCGAGAAGTTCCTGGACGTTACGCCCGCGGAGCGGGAGCTATTCGGCCCGATCCGGACCAATACGTACACAATGTTCACCGCGACGGTGACCGGACTCAAGCTCCCCACTCCGGTCGTAGTCACATTCCCTCTCACGGCCATTGGCACGCCGTGGGGAATCACCCAGCAGTGGAGATCGCGGGGGAGTTTCGTCACCCAGTTTTATGTGCAGCTGCCGGGTGAGAACGCCGTCGTGAACCCGGACGAGCACTATCGCGACCAAGTGCGCCGGGCGTGCACGGAGCTGGTCGAACGGATGGGGGGAAAAGTGGAGTCGGAGCTTGAGGCCTGGCGCACCTTCGATGCTTTTCCTTACTTCCAGCATGTAACGCCGGAGGAGTTCGGCGCGGGCTGGTATGCCCGGCTGGAAGCGTTGCAGGGGATCAACCGAACGTACTACGTCGGCGGGGCGACGAATCTCGAGTTGATCGAACCGATCGTGCGCCATTCGCGGCACATCGTCGACACCCACTTCCCGCCGGTGCGCTGAGTCCTAGCCGAGCCGTTCCCGCACCCAGCGCACGATCTCCTGCCACTCCTGCCCCTCCATGTATTTCTCGGTGCGTTCCACCAGGCCGCCCCGGGCATGGACCGCGGCGCAGTCGTTGAGCGGGACGACCGTGGTGCCGAGGCCGAGCTGGGCCCTCCGATAGTTGTCGGTTCCCACCAGCGCCTGGACCTCGTAGTGGATCAACTCGGCCGCCCCATCGAATATCGCGGCGGTCAGCGGGAGGGCCGGCGTGGTACGGCCGCGGGCACGGGGCCAGTTCCATCCCAGGATGCCGTACGGCGGGAGCAGGGAGTGGCCATCGGGGGGATAGCTGCTCTCGTTCCGCCCGGTACCCAGGGAGAGGATCGAGACCTTGTCAAGGGGAACTCCGCCGTCTCCGACCAGCCCCGCCCGAGTGGCGGCGGCGAGCGCCAGCATCGAAGGATTCCCCGCCATCACGCCTCCATCCACGAACAGTTTGTCGGCGTAGCGATGCGGCGGGAAGTAGAGCGGCGCCGCCGAGCTCGCCATGATCGCGTCCACCAGCGGCGCCTCGGCGTACCCGCCCAGCCCGACCGGGCCGGGAAGGTTGTGGAAGGCCGTGGCATGCCACTGCGGAGCGGCCGCAGTGTCCCCGTCCAGGAGAAACGTCGGGACGAAGACATGGTGCTTGAGGGCCGCCAGCGTGGTGTCGGGTGCGCATTCCTGGATGATCCGCTTGAGGCCGGCCCCGGTGTATCGCGGCAGGAAGAGCTCCCCGAGCATCGGGACAATGCGCTGGTACGGGGTGAAGATGGTGCGGCAGGCCTCGGGACGCAGATAGGTCTCGGTGATTCTGTCGATCCCCACCTCGGCGGCCAAACCGACCGCGATCAGGCTTCCGGTGGAAGTGCCGGCGAAGAGGTCGGCCTTCATGATGGTCTCGTTGCCGAGCGAGCGCAGGAGCAGGGAGGGGATGACACCGCGAATCCCCCCGCCGTCCACGGCAAGGATGAAATACTTCGTGGCGGCGCTCAGGCGAAGTGTGCTTCGATCAGGTGGTGGGACCACTCGAAGCATTTCTCGACGTCCTCGAAATTCATCAACCCTCCGGCGTACCAGGTGGCGTTTCGGCCCATGAGCGCGGTGAGCCGCTCGTAAAAGCCGCCCGCGAGGACGGATTCATCGACGTGGGGAAAATACGACCAGTCGAAGGTCTCCCGGATCCCGCGCAGGTCGAGCTTCATGGCGGCCAGGCTGGCCCTGACCCGGGACTCGACTTCCGGAATGGCGAGCGGGACGGTCGCGGAGGTATAGACGTTGACGAGGTCGGTGCCAGGCCAGAATTTCATGATCATGCAGGGCGCCCCGTCGGGCGGGTCCACCACGACGCCGTCCTTGACGACCAGCGCATAGGTGCCCACTTCCAGCCCGGGAATGTCACAGAGTGTCGTGTAGTAGTTTCGGACTTCCACCAGCGAGAGCAGGGCGCGCTCCTCGGCGGTCAGGTCCACGAAGCTGAGCGCATCGGCGGTGAGCAGTGAAGCGAGGATGAGGTGGTCGAATTCCCCGGACTGACTGATGCCGTCCCGGGTGTATTCCACCCGAACCGGATGGGGTCCCGGCAGGTTGCGTTTGATGGCGGTGATGCCGGCGCCCGTCAGAATCCGGGTGGTGCCGGTGGTGGACATGTCGTCGGCCATACGCCGCATCAGCGATTGGTAGCCCGTCAGCAGGCGTTTGGGCCACTCTCCCACCCTGCCGAAGACATCCTCGACCACGTCGGTGAGGAGCATTCTGTAGTCGGTCGCGTCGAGGTACTTCAGGACGTAGGCCGCGGGCACCTGATCAAGCGGACCGTACCCATAACAGGTGACCGGCAGCGAGAAAAGCCGCGTCATGGTGCTCATATGCTTGTCGGCCAACCAGCGGGAGAACGGCCGGGCGAGCTCCGGGGACACGTTTCGGAAGCCGGGTCCCTCGAGGGAGGCATCGGTGAGAGCCAGCTCGAGAAAGTACTTGGCGATGTCCTTGACGAGTTCGAGCTTCTCGAGGAAGTCGAAGCTCTTGGTCATGTAGGAGCCGGGGTACACTGTCCCGGTGGCGAGGTCGAGGAAGCGGACGCCGCCGATGGAGGTCATTCCAAGACCGTACTTCTCGATCAGGGGCAGCACGTGTTCGTAGGAGGGGGTGACTTCCAGCGCCCCCATGTCGTAGGCGGTCCCGTCCACGACCACCGAGTGGCACTTGCCCCCCACTTGAGGGGCCTTGTCGAGCACGGTGACGTTGGTATACCCGGCGCTACGGAGGTAGAACGCGGCGCTCAGGCCGCCGGGCCCGGCCCCCACAATGCAGATCGGTGCGTCGGAGGGAAATCGCATGGGCGCGAATATATCGTCAATTGTCGCGCTCGGTAGGGACGGGCGCAAGTTTGCCGCCCCATCCGCCTTCGCGGTCCTGATCGCGTCTGCCTGCGCTGGAACGGGTATCTCCGCGCCCGATCCGCCCGCGGCGACCAGCACTCTCCCCCTGGCGATCGTTGATGTGCAGCTGGTGACGATGCGCTCAGCCGCGGTAGTCGCCCATCAGACGTACTGATTCGTGATGGACGGATCGAGTGGCTGGGCCCGATGGCCGACCGGCTGCCCCCGGCCGGCGCCACCGTCATCCAGGGAGCGGGACGCTTCCTGATGCCGGCCCTGGTCGACATGCATGTCCACCTCCGGGCGTCCGAACCGGACCAGTACCTCGCCAACGGGATTGCGACCGTCAGAAACATGTGGGGCTTTCCGGACCTCGCTCGCTGGGCCGCCGAGATCGGGGCCGGAACGCGGGACGGTCCCACGATCCTTTCCGCCAGCCTGGGCCTCGACGGGACACCACCACAGTGGCCGCTCACCGTCCTCGTGACCCATCTCAGTCATGGCTGTCGCTCGCGAGTTGGGGATGGTTCCCGTCGGACACGTGCCGTTCGCGGTGGACATTCGGACCGCGCTCTCCGCCGGTATGAACCTCCTGCGTGGCAATCCGCTCGGCGACCTCGCGCGCCTGCGCAGCCCCGAGGGCGTGGTGATCCGTGGCGTCTGGCGCCCGGCGGGGCCCCGCTAGGGGGTCACGAAGGCAGGGAGTCACCCACGTCGACTGATGCGACGAGCCAACATTTGTGTGCTTTAATGTCCCCACCACCCATCGAGGCGGCGGCCGACCCGAGGTGGCCTCGGGTCACTCGGTCCGCAGCTTGTCTGATACGGTATCCCGCTGTGACGAAGGCCGTTAGACGGAGCATACGCTTCCCCACTGGCACGAATCTCATGCAGCGGTGTGTTCTGGCTCGCGGTATGCTGCAGCGAGGTTCACGGACTCTCTGACCGACCCTTGCTCGGCAAACGTGAACGAGTACTCCTCCTTCCTGTTCGGGGGGATCAAGGGATCAATCAGAGCGAAGCGAAGGGACCCGAGGGGTGGTCAGCTCCCCGAAGGTCTACCTCACCCCAGGAGCACCCAAGTGTCACCAATTCAAACGAAGCTTTGGCCGAGAGTTCCTATTGCCGCGCTTTCGCTCGCCGTGCTGCTCGGCGGCCCTTCTCAGGTTATGGCGCAGGCCACGCTGGGGTGCTCGCAGTCATTCGCGGTCCTGGGGGCCACCACGGTCACCAATACCGGGGCCACCACCATCAAGGGCAATCTGGGGGTCTATCCGGGGTCGGCGATCACCGGCTCGGGGAGCATTACCCTCATTGGGGCGCTCCATCAGAACAATGCCGTCGCAATGCAGGCCCAAGGGTGTGCCCTCTCGGCGTTCAATAGCCTCTTCCTCCTGCCGTTCCCACCCGGCAACGACTTGTCGACTCAGGATCTGGGGGGAATGACGCTCCAGCCGGGCGTGTATTCCTTCTCGTCCCTGGCTCAGTTGACGGGGACCCTCTTTCTCGATTTCCTGACCAGCCCCAATTCCCCCTTCGTGTTCCAGATCGGGAGCTCGTTCACGACGGCGAGTGGCTCCTCGGTGTCGGCGGTCGGCGGCGGTCCATTTGGGGAGGTGTATTGGCTGATCGGCAGTTCTGCGACGCTCGGGACCGGCACGGCGTTTCAGGGCAACATTATCGCGAAGACGAGCATTGCCCTGCAGACCGGCACGACGATTGTGTGCGGCAGAGCCATCGCCCTCACCGGTGCCGTGACGATGGATAACAATGTTGTCTCGAACGACTGCGTCAGCCCCGGCGGCACGAGCGGCAACGAGAACTCCACTCCCATCGGCTTCCCGGGCGGCAACGCGACGGTCGTGCCCGAGCCGTCGACGCTCGCATTGCTCGTCGTCCCGTTTGGCGTGGGACTGGTTGCTCTGGTCCGACGAGGCCGCCGTTCGCCGCCAGGCTCGGTGAGGTCCTAAGCCCGCTACCTCGGCATCACGCGGCCACATCGGATCCGAGGAAACGCAGGGAGACGACCTGGCACCGGGCCGCGCCGTCTCCCTGATTCTTGGCGATCAAGCGCTTCCTGAGGGGCGGGTCGCGGCAATCGCTTTTCGTGTGTACTCCCCCAATACCAGCGTTCCGCTGATCTCCGCTCTCGCCGCCAGCAGCTCCGGCCACCCCTCCGTCCCCGACCAGAAGATTTCCTTCAGGTGCCGTACTGCCTTCGGGTTGTACGCCGCCAGTTTCTTCGCGAACTCCTCCACCCGATAGTCCAGTGCCGGAACCGTATCCAGCAGTTCCGAATACAGCCCCGCTCCATGGGCCCACTCGGCGCTTCGCCAGTCGGCATCCACCGCCAGGGCCGAGAATGCGGCCAAGCCCAGTTTTTTCTCGATCACCGGCCCCACCACGAACGGGCCGATGCCCACCGCCAGCTCGGAGAGCTTGATGGCGGCCTCGGGCACGGCCAGCGCATAGTCCGCTGCCGCCACCAGACCGATGCCGCCACCGGCGGTCTTTCCCTGCACTCGTGCCACCACGAAGCAGGGACAGCGGATCAGAGCCAGAATGACCTGGGCGAACCCGGAGAAGAACTTCTTCCCTTCCTCGGGCGTGGTCACCGCCTTGAACTCGTCGAACGACGCCCCGGCGCAGAAGGGGCCGGTCCCTTCGCTCCGGAGCACCACCACCCGGGTGTCCGGGGCGGCGCCGAACCTGGTAATGGTGTCCGCCAGGCGGTGGAGCAGCGCCCCGGGCAGCGAGTTGCCCTTGGGGTGCCCGAACCGGACGGTGGCCACCCCGCCCGCCACAGTGGCGTTCACGGTTCCGGCGTCGAGCAGAGAGGGAGTTGCCTTGGGGTCGCTCACGGGCGCCAATCCTTATGACGGGGGAGCAATCGGAGGCTCCAGCCGGGAGTCTCGCGCGAACGACAGCACGCTCGCACCGCCGACGAGCCCCACCACAATGGTGAACTGTCCAGGACTCGCGTCCGTGAAAACGCCTGCCGCCATGGCGAAGCAGGTCATGAGCACGTTGTTGCCGAGGCACACCCAACGGACACCGCGTGCACCCGCCCCGTAGGCATCATTGAGGAGGTTCAACGCCCCAGTCAGGACCATCGCGATTCCCGCTCCGAAAAACCAGACCCGTCCAGCCGGAGTGCCTGCCCGGAGCGAAGCCGTCGCAAGCATGTGAAGCATTCCAAGGGCGACGGTACCCCAACCGAGAATCCTGTACAGCTGTCGAGCGAGCCTCATCCGGGAGGCCGGCGTACCAGGGAGGCCATTGTCATCGTCCCCGCCCGGGTTTGGGGTGGGAGGTGGAGGAGCCGCAATCGGAGTATATTTCAATATACCGTAAGTGCTTGCCGAATAAGCGGATCGGAAGAGGAGCACGGGATGAGCCCAGCAGACGACGACGCCCGCACCGCCGCCTTCGAGGAACGGATCGCGCGGGGCGAAACGATCGAGCCCAAAGACTGGATGCCGGAGCGCTACCGGAAGCAGCTGGTGCGCATGATGTCCCAGCACGCCCACTCCGAGGTGGTGGGCATGCTGCCGGAGGGCAACTGGATCACCCGCGCGCCCAGTCTGCGACGCAAGATCTCCCTCCTGGCCAAGGTGCAGGACGAGGCGGGCCACGGACTCTACATCTACTGCGGTACCGAGACGCTGGGTGTGGATCGCGACGAGCTGATCGGCCAGCTCCTGGCGGGCACCGCCAAGTACTCCAGCATCTTCAACTATCCGACGCTCACCTGGGCCGACATGGGCACGGTCGGCTGGCTGGTGGACGGCGCTGCGATCGTGAACCAGACCGCCCTGGCCAAGGCCTCCTACGGCCCCTATGCGCGCGCGATGATCCGGATCTGCAAGGAAGAGAACTTTCACAAGCGGCAGGGCTACGAGATCATGGCCACGCTGGCCGCCGGCACGCCGGCGCAGAAGGCGATGGCGCAGGACGCGCTCAATCGCTGGTGGTGGCCTTCGCTGATGATGTTCGGCCCCTCCGACAAGGACAGCCCCAACAGCGCCGAGCTGCTGCGCTGGAAAGTGAAGCAGAAGGGGAACGACGAGCTGCGCCAGCGGTTCATCAACCTGACCATTCCCCAGGCGACCGCCATCGGCCTCACGATGCCGGATCCCGCCCTCCACTACGACACCGCATCGGGCGACTGGATCACCGGGCCGATCGACTGGGCCGAGTTTTATCAAGTGATCTCCGGCAACGGCCCGATGAACCGGGAGCGGCTGGCGGCGCGGAACAAGGCCCACGACGAGGGCGCGTGGGTGCGCGACGCGGCGGAGGCGTATGCCGCCAAGCACGCGGCGCGGGGGCGGGAGGCGGCGTGACCCTCTGGGAAGTGTTCACCCAGGCGGGGCACGGCGCGCCGCACGAGCACGCCGGCAGCGTGCACGCGCCCGACGCGGAGCTGGCGCTCCAGAATGCCCGCGACGTGTACACCCGCCGGGGTGAAGCGGTGAACATCTGGGTGGTGCCAAGCTCCGCGATCACCGCGTCGAGCCCGGAAGAGTCGGGGCCGTTCTTCGATCCCGGCAACGACAAACCGTACCGGCACCCTCAGTTCTACAAGGTTCCGCGGGGGACAAAAGAGTGAGCGGTGAGCGGTGACCGGTGAGCGGGGGGCCCTTGCCGAGTACCTCCTGCGGCTGGGGGACGACCGCCTGGTCCTGGGCCACCGGCTCTCCGAATGGTGCGGGCACGGGCCGGTCCTCGAAGAAGACATCGCGACCGCGAACATCGCGCTCGACCTGCTGGGCCAGGCCACGATATTCCTGCGGATGGCGGGGCAGGCCGAGGGAGCGGGTCGGGACGAGGATGCGCTGGCGTACTGGCGGGACGAGACGCAGTTCCGCAACGTGTCGATGGCCGAGCTGCCGGTGGGCGACTTCGGCTTCACGATCCTCCGCCAGTTCCTGGTCAGCGCGTGGAGCTTCCACCACCTCGAGGCGCTCTCGAC
>JANNGX010000273.1:0-2507 GCA_031404115.1 Gemmatimonadales bacterium
GTGGCCGAGCGGATCAAGAGCTTCGGCTTCGTGGACGACGTCCGTTATGGCCGGGACTGGGTGGAACGCCTCGACAAGCTGCGCAACATGGCCGCGGTGGTGGGATTGGTGATCGGCCTCGCCTTCGCGGTCGTGGCAATCGTGATCATCGGTGTCACCATCCGCATCACCGTACTCCAGCGCGCCGGCGAGATCGCGATCATGCGGCTGGTCGGGGCCACCAATCGATACATCCGCGGGCCCTTCCTTCTCGAGGGCGCGATGAAGGGCGTGCTCGGCGGTCTCCTGGCGATTATCATGTGCTGGGTGACGTTTGCCCTCTTCCGGAAAACCACCGGCGAGATGGGGGCGAGCCTGGTGTTCTTCGAGCCACAGCACCTGGCCCTGATGGTCGTCTTCGGCACCGGAATCGGGCTGCTGGGGAGCCTGCTCAGCATCGGCCGGCATCTCAGGCATGTCTGACGGTGGGCGGACGGGTGGACCGGCGGGCCGAGGGGGGCTCCGGGTGCACCGTGCCCTGATCGTGTTGCTGCTCGGGCTGAGCGTCGCACCGGTCTCGGCGCAGCAGCCCGACCTCGAAACGTCACGGCGCCGACTCGAAGACATCCGGGCCGAGCGGGACCGCCTCCGCCGCGAGCAGGACCGGTTGGAGAGCCAGGTCCGCAACGCGGGGGCGGAGCTCCGCAACATCGAGCGCCAGCGTGAGGTCACCAACCAGCTCGTCAACGAGCTGGAGCGCCAGATGCGCGGGCTCGGCGACCAGCTGGGTAGCTCGAGCCAGCAGCTCGCCCTGGCCCAGGACAACCTCGCCGACCGCCGCGCGGTGCTGGAGCGGCGGCTGGTGGATATCTACAAGCGCGGACCGCTCCATACCTTTCAGGTCCTGCTCACCGCCGAGACATTCGGCGATCTGCTCACCCGGTACAAATACCTCTACCTGCAGAACCGCCAGGATCGCTCGCTGGTCGAAGACATCCGGCGGCTCGAGGGCCGCATCCGGCAGCGTCGGGGTGAATTGGTGAACGTGCAGGTGGATCTCGACCGGCGGCGCGAGGAGCGCGCCAGCGAACTGCGGAGCTACCAGGCCCTGGCGGAGGAGCGATCGGCGCGCCTGGGCCGGCTGCGCAAATCGAGCGACGCGGGGCAGCAACGGCTCAGCCAGCTCGAGAAGGATGAGGCGCGGCTCAACGACCTGCTCGCATCGCTGAGTAGCCGCCGACCCGCCCGTGCCACCACCCCCCGTCCCGATGCTCCCGGCGGCGGCGACCTGACCACCGCCGACCTTGGATCGCTCGACTGGCCGGTGTCAGGGCGAATTCTGTTCCGGTTCGGACGCGACACCCTTCCCAGCGGCGCGGTGATTCGCCGCAACGGCATCGGGATCGGGGCCCCGCTGGGCACCCCGGTCAAGGCAGTTTCGAGCGGGCGGGTGATGCTGGTGCAGCGCCTGGGAACCTACGGATTGACCATCGTGCTGGAGCACGGCAACGGCTATTTCTCACTCTATATGCAGCTGGGCTCGGCCACCGTGCAGAAGGACGCGACGGTGCAGAAGGGCGAGACGATCGGGATGGTCGGCGGGGAGAATTCCGACCAGGGTCCTCACCTGTACTTCGAGATCCGGGGCGAGAATCAGATTGCGCTCGATCCGGCCGATTGGCTGAGGCGACGGTGAGGACGGTGGGGACGGCGCCTTCAGGCTGCCGTTCGTCCGCCATTTTCCTCCCGGAGTCCGGCCTCCGCCGCGGCCAGGAGGTCCTCCATCCGAACAATGCCGGCATGCGGGAACACGCCGACGCCCGCAGCCAGCCGCGGCCGACGGGTGAGCGGGAAGTGGCTCCAGGAACGGCTATCGAGGCGCATCGACAGCCTCTGCACCACTCGGCGAGCCCCGATCACGCCGGTTGAGGGCATCAGGATCGCGAACTCGTCGGTGCCATACCGGGCCACAAAGTCCGGACTCCGGATCTCCTGGTTGAACAGCGCGCCGAGTTCGGAGAGGAACGGATCGCCGGCCTTGGGGCCCAGCCGCCCCATCAACTCGCGCAGCGAGTCGACCCCGAGGAGAACCAGAGCGAGTCCAGTGCCATAGCGGGTGGCGCGGTCGAGCTCCTGGCGCAAACGGTGGTTCAGGGCCTCGAGCGTGGCGCATCCGGTGAGCGGATCGGTGACCGCCGCAAGACCCTGGGCTCGCCAATCCTCGGCGCGGCGGTCCTCCCGCTCCAGCAACGCCGCGGCGGAATTCACCAGCTGCTCCACCATGGCCACTTGCTCGGGCGAGAGGGGTGGATCGCCCCGGCGGGTGCGCATCACCAGCACCGCCCGCACTGTCCGGTGGGTGATCAGCGGCACCGCGGCGGCGCTTTCGATCTCCCGAACCTGGGGTGAGTCGGGCCACTGAGCGAGATGCGCCAGGAAAAGGCCATCACGCAGCACCTCGGGGGCGTGCACCGTGCGTCCCGACACGACCGATTCGACCGCTTCGGGATAGTGGAACAGATCGATTG
>JANNGX010000274.1:0-15974 GCA_031404115.1 Gemmatimonadales bacterium
CCGAGGCGCGCTCCTGCTGCTCGATCTCGGCGCCGAGACCCCCAATCTCGGCGCGGCGGCGGAGGGGCCCGCTGGTGCCCGCCTCCGCGGCCAGGATCACCGCGCCACTGGCGCGGCGCAGGGCGTTTCCCCGCCGGTCCAGGACTTCGGAGCCGCCCAGCAGGGCCTGCACCCATCGGGCCGCGGGCCCCTCGGCACGGAGTTGTGCTTCGAGGGGACTCCGTCCATGGTCCGCGCCGCGGGGCCCGCTGTCGGCCGGGAGGAGGACCAGCGCGCCGGGCTGCACCTCGGTGTGCCACTGCCGAATGGCTTCGACGGCCTCCTGGTCCCGCACCAGCACAGCGTGCATCCATTCGCCAAGCAGACGCTCGGCCAGCTCCGCCGCGTCACGATCGGCGCTGATGTGATCGCTGAGCGGGCCCAGCACGGCGCCGTTGAACCGGCTGCGTGCGGCGAGCAGCGCGGCGGCGGCCGGTGCCAGGCCAACCCGATCACGCTCCAATTCTTCGAGCGCCGAGCGCCGGGTGGTGAGCTGGGCCAGGCTCTCCTCCACTAACCGTTTCCGATTGCGCTCGCTGGTTTCCTGCTCCCGGCACTCCGCCACGTCGTGCCGGCTCCGCTCGGACTGGGCGGCCGCGGCCAGCGCGGCCTCGGCACTCCAGTGGGCGGCATCGGCGGCGGCCCGGGCGCGCGCCTCGGCCGCATCGAGATCCGCCCGGACCTGACGGGCGTGGGCCTCGGCCTGGGCCGCACGCTCCCCGAGCGAGGCGATTTCCTGCTCCAGCGCCGCGCGTTCCCCTTCGAGGGCGCGCAGCTCCTGGACCCGGGCCGCGAGCGCCTCCTCGGCCTCGCGCACCCCGGCGCGCTGCGCGGTGAGCCGGTCGCGGACCTCCTCTTCCGCGGTGGCGCGGTCGGTCAAGTGCAGCTGGATGCCCTGATGTTCCTGCTCGGCGGCGCGGAGCTCGGCGGCGGCGGAGTCCCGTTCCCGCTCCGCTTCCTCGGTGCGCCGGGAGGCGTGGGCCCGTTCCTCTTCGTCACGGTGGCGACGCTGCTGCGCGTTTCCCAGCCGCTCGCTGGCCACCGCAAGGTCCCCATCGAGGCGGGAAAGCCGCACCTGCACCTCCGCGAGCTGGCGGGCGATCTCGGTGCGATGCTCTTCGGCGCGCAGCCGTCCGCGGGCGGTCTCGTCCTGTCGCGTGGTGGCCTCGCCCAGGCTGGCGCGGAGGGCCGGCAATCGCTCCGAGAGCAGCCGGTGGCGCGCCTCCACTCCCGTGGCGCGCTCGGTCAGGTCGTCGAGATGGCGCCGCGCGAGGGTGAGGGTCACCACGAATTTCTCTTCCATCAGCTTGGCGTGCCGCTCCGCCTTGCCCTTCTGTCGGGCCAGCGACCGGATCTGCGACTGGACTTCCGCGATCAGGTCCTCGAGCCGCTGCAGGTCGGTGGCGGTTTCCTCGAGCCGGCGCTCGGTGCTGTGCTTCCGGTCCCGGTAGAGGCCGATGCCCGCGGCCTCCTCGAAGAGCGAGCGGCGCTCCTCGGCGCGATCGGAGAGGAGCAGGTCGATCATCTTGGCTTCGATCACCACGCCGGCGTCGCTGCCCAGCCCGGTGCCGCGGAGCAGATCCTGGATGTCGCGAAGGCGAACCGGCAGGCTGTTGAGGAGGTATTCGCTCTGGCCCGATCGGGAGAGCCGCCGGGTGATTACCACTTCCCGGTAGGCGATCGGCAGATCGCCGCTGCTGTTGTCGAGATGGAGCGAGACTTCAGTCAGGTTGACGGGGCGCCGCCCCGCGGAGCCCTGGAAGATCACGTCTTCCATTTTGCCGCCGCGCAACAGGCGCGCCGACTGTTCACCCAGCACCCAGCGGACCGCGTCGGAGACGTTGGACTTGCCGCAGCCGTTGGGGCCGACGATGGCCGTCACACCGTCCTCAAAATCGAGGGTGACGTTGTCCGCGAAGGACTTGAAGCCGGAAAGCTCCAGCTTGGTGAGCTTCATGGGTCGGACCAGGATGGGAGGGTGGCGGCTCGTCGGGTGCCGCCGGGACCGGGTGCAAAATAAACGGTTGTTCCTCCCGGGTCAGGGGCGTCGGGGGGATTCACGCAGAATGAAGAAGGGCCGGCCGAGCCTGCGGCCGTTCTCTTCCGCGATCTCCCGGGTGGAATAGGGGCCCACCACCACGCGGTAGCCATCATCCGGCCCTTTCGGCTGGAAGACCCGCGAGGGGAAACCCGCGTCCTTGAGCTGCCTGGCCAGTTGCGCCGCCCAGTCCGGGTTCTGCGATGTGCTGACTTGCAGGAAGATTCCCGCGGAGTCGGCGCCCCCCCTGAGGGAGTCGGCCGCCAGCGCCGTATCCTGGACGACTGTTGCCGATTCGGCCGCCGCTGCAGCCGCCTGCAGTCGCTCGCGGGGTAACCAGGCCGCGGCGAGCCACAGGTCCTCTCCTCCTCCCTCGAGCCTGGCCATCAGCCGCGGCGGCGTCTGACGCAGGTCGAAGGAGGCGAGGTCGGCGCCCAGTCGGGTAACGAGGGTGGCCGCCCCCGCCACGAGCGGCAGGTCCGGCCCCCAGGCGCCCGGGACCGGAGCCAGCAGGAGGTTGGTGGCCAGGTCGACGATCCAGACCGAGTTGGCCGACGGGGGCTGGGCCAGCAACCAGCGCCCCGAGGCATCCACCCTGAGGGCTCGGGGCGGGGCGGGGAGCTTGATGCGGGCCAGCGCAGAGAGGCTGAACCGGTCGTAGACCTCCAGCTCGTTCGCGTCCCCCGACACGTAGAGTCGATGGCCGGAAGGACTGAAGACCACCTTCCGGGCGCGCTGGCGAGTATGGAGCGGAGTCACGGCGCGGCGCCCGCCGATCGTTTCGTAGAGCACGACTGCCGTATCGGCCGCCACGGCGACAAGGTCTCCCCAGAACGTGGCGACCACCTCTCCGGGAGGCAGGACGGTCGAGTGGACCGCCTGTTCGGCGTTGGTCGTGAGGAGTCTGGCAGGTGTGCCGCCTGTCACCACGAGCAGCACGTCATTGAGGGCCCCGAAGAGCGCAGCCGGTGCGGCGGGGAGGGGACCGTGAAATTCCAGGGGGCTGCGGTGCAACACGCGCCTGACCCGGTGGTCACCATCGGCCACGTAGAGCGAACCGTCCGGACCAACCACCGCGGTGCTCACGCCGGCCAGTTGTTTGCGAACCGCTCGTGACTCGAGGTCGACGGCAATGAGATTGCCCAGCGGGTCGAGGGCCCAGGCAATCCGTTCGTCAAGATCGACGCCCACCAGCCGCTGGATCGTGGGAACCGGCGCGAGCGAGGCCCAATTGGGAGCGCCGAGGCTATCCGCATGGTACGCCCGGACGGGGCCTCCGGCGCGGGGGAACCTGAGGAGGGAAACCTGTCCGCCTACCGCGGGGAGATCCGGGGGTGCCGCCGCGCTGCCCCCCCGGCACGCCGCCGCGGCCAGAATGACCGCCGCCCGGACGAGCCGGGCGGCGGTGACCTCGACCGGCGCGGGCGCGCAAGGTCTCAGAACGCGGGTCCGAGGCTGATCATCCAGTATCCCTTGACTCCCGGCCGTTGCAGGGGGAAAGCATAGTCAGCGCGGAGGATCAGGAAGTTGAACAGGTTGGCTCGAACGCCGACGCCGGTCGACGTGAGGGGCGTGCGCACCGTGAGCGGAGTGTCGCCCACTTCCTTCGTCAGCTTGATCTTCATACCGGATTGCCACGCCACTCCAGCGTCGTAGAAAAGGACGCCTTCCAGGTCGGGGAACCCGCCCGGCAGGAGCCCCAGGGGCCGGAGCACCGGGAACCGCAGCTCGGCCCCCGCCATCATGATCCGGGTTCCGACCAGCTGGTCGAGCAATGCGCAGCCGGTGGCGGTGTTCTGATCTACCTGCCCGCTGCATTCGTGCTTGGCGAACGACCCCGAGGTATAGCCCCGGATGAAGTCCGGCGTGCCGGCAAAGAACCTGAACCGGAGCTCATCCCGGCCATGCTGCCCGTAGTATTGCAGTCGGGTGGCGAATGTCACGGCGCTCGCGATCCGATCGTATCTGCGATAGTCCACGTTAACGGTGGTGAAGCGCCAGCCCCCGAAACGCGGTGCCACCTCGATCCGGGAGCGCCGCCCCATGATCGGGCCGACCGGGCCATACAGCGAGTTATCGAACACCAGCGCCACATTGGGCTGGACGTAACTCACGGACCCGTTGTTGATGGTGCGGATCGAGGGACTGGCGGTCGCCTGGCCGGTGTTGGGATCGATCGGCTGCACGAACTGCCGACTGTCGTCCGAGACGTTCACCGCGGCGGCGCCGAACTCCAGCCTCCGGAACCGGCTGAACGGATAGGTGGTGATCAACGAGGCCTGCCGGAGCACCAGGCGGCGGATGCTCTCTACGTATTCCACGGTGCCGCCGCCTCCGTCGCGGAAACCCGCGCCCTCATAGTAGAAGTACGGCTCCTGAGTCAACCCGACACCCCAGTTGAGCCGACGCGCGAGGTTGACGTATTGGGCCGCGAAATAGGTCTCGTTGATGCGCCCGTTGAGCGAGGCGGCAAAGCCGAGCTGATGATTGCCCAGCATGTCTCCCAGGACGATGCCGGTCGACCCGGTCAGTCCCCGGCCGAAGGTGTCGCGGGTGTAGCCGATCGTGGGCCGGGTGACGTATTCGGGCTCGAGTGTCGCCTTGTAATTCTTGAAGGTGAACTCGCTGGTATCCGGCGGCGTGATGTCGAGCGAGTCGAGGATCTTTGCGATCGAGACCGGCTCGTATTTGGCCAGCACCGAATCGGGCAGGACCGGGAGTGAATCGGCCCTCCGGAAGCCGCGTGGCGTCCGGTATACGGCACCGCCGCCAAGCACCTGGGGCCCCGCCGGCGGCTGAATGACCGCCACCGCCGGGCGGGTGGCGTCACCGCTGGGCGCCAGCGTCGCCAGCGGGCGCTGGGACATCATCTGGGCCCGGCTCCACGGTTGCTTCTTGAGCGTGGCGGGCGCGCTCAGCGTGTAGACGTCATAGCGTCCCTGCTCGAAATACACGAACGCGAGCTTGTCGGCCTGTCGGGCCCACGAGAGGACCGGAGACAGCGGGGTGATGCCCTGCACCCCGGTATAGAAATCGGTGAGCTGGTAGGTCTGCCCGTCGGGCAGATCGTGGATGTAGATGTTGGCGACTCCATTCCGATCCGAGACGAACGCGATCGACCTGCCGTCCGGCGACCACTGGGGATTGGCGTTGCGGCCCGCGTCCATCCCGGTTGGCAGGTCGATCCGACCCGACTCGAGATCGTAAATCCCGATGCGAAGGTTGCCCCATTTGAGCTTGTCAAAATCGGAGCTGGGCCCGCGGTCGGTGGTAAAGGCGATCGACTTGCCGTCCGGCGACCAGACCGGATGCAGGTCGGCGGCCTTGTCGTTGGTGAGCCGCCGCAGTCCGGACCCATCGGCGTTGATCACGAACAGGTCCGAGAGGCCGCCGTCCAACCCGCTGAAGACCAGCTGGCTGCCGTCGGGACTCCAGGTCGGGGTATTGACGCCGGCAATCGGCACCCGGATATCCCGGAGCTGTTTGTTGCGATCCACATCCACGATGACGATGTCGTCCCTCCCACCCTTCTGCGCCGCCAACGCCAGGTACTTTCCGTCGACCGACCAGCTCGCCGAGGAGGTGAGGAATCGGAAGGTCTCGAAGTTGCCGCTGGCGGAGGAGCTGAGCAGGCGGCGGATGGTCTTGCCGGTATTCCCGTCGGCCAGCCAAAGATCGATGAAATAGAAATTCTTTTCGCTCAGGTAGACGATCTTCGACCCGTCGGGGGAGAGCGCCGGCGCCAAGTGCCAGGTGCCCCCCGCGCTCTTCTTGGTCAGGAGCTCGGTGGCGATGGCCCGGGCCTTGATCCGATTGCCGATTTCCGGCAGATACTGCTTCTGGACCGCGTCCTGCCACTGCGCGACCAGTGCCGGGAAGGAGAGCCCCAGCACCCGCTGGAGTGCCGCCTCGACGCCGCCGCCCGAGCCCAGCTTGGTGATTTGCCCGATGGCCTCGTCGCCCCAGCGCTGGCCGATGTAGGCCACCAGCGCCTGCCCGAAGCGATAGGGGAATACCCGGTAGAAGTCCTCGGGACCAGGCAGCTTCCCTTCGAGCGCCGCGTCCCGGAGCCACATGGCGGTGTTGGGGTCCACCGGGCCCAGCGAGAAATACTCGGCCATGCCTTCACCGAACCAGAGCGGCGCATTCGCGGTGATGATGCCCTGCACCCCGCCGCCCACCCGCCCCCGCGACCAGATGTCAAACTGGAATTGGTGGGTCATTTCGTGCTGGAGCACGTGTTGATTGTCCTCGTACGCCCCGGTCAGCGGAAAGATGTTCCGGTGGCGGAGGAAGTCGGTAAACCCGCCGGTGCTCTCGTCGATCTCGCCGCCGGAGGTATTGGTCTGCTGAAAATCCGAATGCGAGGCGTAGGGGATGATCGGCTTGCGCTCATTGAACTCGTGGTTGAGCGCCTTGGAGAGCTTGGCATAGGACCGCTCCGCCATCCGGGCCACATCCAGCGCCGCCACTCGCTCGGCGGGGTAGTAATACACGTCGAAGTGTTCGGTCTGGATGATCTTGAAGTCGAAGCGACCGTACTGGACCTTGTTGCGCCCGAAATACTGCGCCGGCAAGGTTCCGGGGAGCAGGGCGAGCAGCAGGGCTGCCATTCCGATCCGACGACTCATTAGGACTTCCTTTCGACCGCGGGCACGAACTTCGGCGCGTCACTCCACAGCTTTTCGAGCTTGTAGAAGGCGCGTGCTTCAGGGTGAAACAGGTGAACGACGACATCGTCGAAATCCAGCAAGACCCAACGACCGGCGGGCAGCCCCTCCACATGATGAACCCGGACACCGTCCGCCGCCAGCCGATCGACCACCGCGTGGGCGATGCCGCGGACATGGGCGTCCGAGGTGCCTGAGGCAATCACGAACCAGTCGATGGCGTCGTTCAGGCCGCGCAGGTCCAGCGCGACCAAGTCCCGGGCCCTGAGGTCGTCTGCCGCTTCCAGTGCCAGGCTGACCAGACCGGACGGGTCCCCCGGGCGCTGACCGCCTCCGTGACGACGGGTCACCCGGGGGTGTCCTCCGACGGCGGCCGGCTCGGGGTGCCATCCTCGACCTGCCAACAGACGGCCCAGGCCCCGGGCCCCACGTGGGTACCGAGGACGCCGGTCGCGAGCGCTACGAAGCAATCCCGTGGGGCGAACGCGGCGACCAGGGCCGTGCGAATCCGTTCGGCGACCTCGGGCACCTCGACATGGGCCACCCCGAATCGGACGACTTTGGGTCTGGGCGTGAGATTCTTCTCCACCAGGGCGAGCATTCGGGAAACGAGAGCTTCCCGGCCCCGGACGCGATCCACCGGGGCGATTCTGCCCTCCGCGTCGATGCCCAGGATGGGCCTGACGTCCAGCATTCCGGCCAACCATGCTTTGCCCCGCGATACTCTTCCTGAACGAACCAGGTTGTCGTAAGCGTCTACCGTCAAATAGATACCCGACTGCCCGCGCACCCGCCTGAGTTCCCGGGCAATGTCCGCCGCCCTCCATCCCGATTCCGCCAGTTCGGCCCCGCGCAGCGCCAGCAGTCCGAGACACAGGGATGCCGCCTTGCTGTCGACCAAATGGATACGCTCGAGCCCCGCGGCCCGGATGGCCGCCTGGGCCGCCTGGTAGGTACCGGAGAGCGCGGAACCCAGGAGCACCGCGACCACTTCGTCGGCTTCTTCGAGCGCTGACCGGAACACCCGGACGAAGTCAGCCGGGGTCGGTTGGGACGTGGTGGGCAGCTGCCGGGCCGACCGGAGTCGGCGGTAGAACTCCTCCGGCTTCATTCCCACCCGGTCGAGATACACCTCGTCGCCGAAGACGATCTGGAGCGGGACCAGCGCGATGTGGTGGCGATCCAGCACCGCGTCGGGCAGGTCGGCCGAGGTATCCGTCACCACGGCCACGAGGCGGCGCTGGAGATGGGAGAGCGCCCGATGCTGCGCCCGCATGTCATCGGCCTTCCGGAAGGTCAGCTCCCCCCACCGGCCGGCAAAGGTAAAGACGGCCTCGGGGGTGTCGGTATGCACATGGACCTTGAGGATGTCGCTGATGACCGCCACCACCACTGATCCTCCGAATTGGTGCATGGCGGTCCGGACCTCGTTCGAGACGGGGAGCTGTTCCCCCCGGACGATGAACTCGGTACAGAACTGATAGTCCCGCTCGGCGGCGACAGTGACCTCCGCCGCGGGGAAGAAATAGGGGGCGGAATCGACGGTGCTTGCGGGCAGGAGAGGATCGCCCTCGATGACCCGGACCACCCCTTCGATCATCCGCATGAACCCCTTGCCCCCGGCGTCGACGACCCCCGCCTCCTTGAGCACCGCCAGCAGCTCGGGAGTATGGGCCAGCGAGATCTCGCCCTCGCGGAGCATCCGCCTCATGAATTCGGCGATGTCGGGGGAATCATGGGCGGCTCGCTCCGCCGCCGCCGCGGCTTCCCGCGCGACGGTGAGGATGGTGCCTTCCTTCGGCTCGTCCAGGGAGGCATAGAGGGTCTCGGATCCACGCGAGAGCGCGTGGGCGATTTCGGGGGCGGTCGCCCGGTCAAGTCCCTCCAGGACCTCGGAGAAGCCCATGAGGAAATGGGCCAGCATCATGCCCGAATTGCCCCGAGCACCCAGCACCGCCCCCCGCGCCATCGTTCGCGCGGTGACCGCAAGCGATTCGTCGCCGAGTGCCCGGCAGGCATCGGCGACGGAGCGCAGGGTGAGGCTGAAGTTGGTGCCGGTGTCCCCGTCGGGCACCGGGAAGACATTCAATCGGTTGATCTCTTCCCGGCCCGCCGTGACCCACTCGGCGGCCGCGTACACCGCGTGCGCCAGACGGGGCCCGTCGACATAGGCGATTCCGATCGCCACCTTGGCGCTACGCCGGGACGATCGTGACGGTCACCGTGGCGTGGACGTCGGAGTGGAGCCGGATCGGCACCGCGTGGGCGCCGAGCTGCTTGATGGGATGGGGCAGCTCGATCTTCCGCTTGTCGACCGGGTGACCTGCCTGGGCGAGCCCGTCGGCGATGTCCTGGGCGGTGATCGAACCGAAGAGGCGGTCGCCTTCACCGGCCTTGGCCGGGATGGTGATCGACACCGCACCGAGCGTTGCCGCCAGGCCCAAGGCCTCGTTGCGGTCGTGGGAGGCACGAGTCTCGCGGGCCTTCGACTCGGCCTCAATCCGCTTCTTGTTGCCTGAGGTGGCTTCGTACGCCAGCCCCTGGGGCAGCAGGAAATTGCGCGCGTAACCCGGTTTGACCCGCACGAGGGCGCCGGCCTTGCCGAGCGATTTTATGTCCTCGCGCAGAATTACTTCCATCATGTCATGCTCCTCCAGATGCCGGGGACGCGAGTCGCCCCCGAAAGTCGATCCAAGTATCCGCGAGTCCGAGAACTGCGCAGATCGGTGAAGCCAGCGCCATCGCCAGGATCCTCAAGGGGGCCGGGGCCGGTTCGAGGATGGCCGCGATGATCGCCAGCCCGCGGACGGTGTAGAGCCCGGCCCACACGATGAGGAGATTGGCCACGATCGTCCGGGCCAGCGGTGGGAGCGGCAGCAACAGCGAACCGAGGGTAAAGATAGCACCCCAAACGAGATGGTCATTGAACCGGAAGTTCAGGAAGTGGCTCGGCGGCCGACCCAGCGGCGTGGTGGCGATCCGGTGGTGCCAGACCCACGCCAGGGCGCACCCCGCCATGGCCTGCAGCGCCAGCATGCCGGGCATCAGGCGAGCGGCCTTGGGGGCAACCTCCTGCGCTTGCTGCAAGAACATCTGGACGTCCGGGTCACCGGGCCGGGACCGCGCCCAGGCCTGATACACATCCCGCATGATGTCGGTAAACGCCCGCTCCACATCCGCCCAAGCCACCCCCCACACCTGACCCCAGATGATCAGGCCGCCCACCGTGAGCGCCAGAGCCCAGAGGATTCGGCTGGTCACCGCCTGGGAGGAGCGCAGCGACAGAAGCACGAAGGCGGCGCTCATAAGGAGCCCGCCGGTACGCAGCATCTGGGGCACCAGGGTCTGATCGCCCACCAGACTCACGGCCACGCCGGTTCCCGCCAGGACCAGCCAGAGCAGTTCCCGTGGAGTCCGGGGGCGGGAGAGCAGTGCGAGCAACGTGAACGGACCCAACAGATACAGCGACGGCGCCAGCAGGAGATATCCCGCCAACACCGCCGCCGCGCCGAGGCTGGCACGGCGCCCGGCCTCGGGCGCCGCCCCGGCGGTCATCAGCCCCGATAGCCCTTGATGTAGGGCAGGAGGGCCAGGAACCGGGCCCGCTTGATGGCCACCTGCAGCTGGCGCTGATGCCGGGCCGACACGCCGGAGAGGCGTCGCGGAAGGATCTTGCCCCGCTCACTGATGAAGCGCGAGAGCAGCTTCTCATCCTTGTAGTCGATGATCCGGATTCTGAGCTCGGCGATCGGATCGCCCTTCTTCTGGCGGCTCACTCTTCCTCCTCGTACTCGGACTTGGCGACGGCGGCCTGGGCGGGCGTGGGCGGTTCCTCGTTCAGGACGATAAGGTGGCGCATGACGCCCTCATCGAGCTTGACGGCCCGCTCGAATTCCGGCAACGCGGTGCCCAGCGCCGAGAAAGTGGCGATGACGTAGTAACCCGTATCCCGCTTACGGATCGGATAGGAGAGCGTCCGCTTGCCCCAATGGTTCAACTGCGGCGCCTCGGCGCCGGGGGCCTGCACCAGCGTATGGAAATGAGTGAGTTTCTGATTGATGGTCTCTTCGTCCAAGGCAGGATCGAAGATGTAGACCACCTCGTACGGACGAGTCATGACACCTTCCTTTGGTCGTATGCGCCCGGTTCCTGGTGTGGGAGGCCGGGAGGAGATATGTGAGGCGCAAATCTAATCAGGCGTGTGGTTTATGGCTAGTCGGCCTCGCCGTCCTCACTTACTTTCCTTGCCATGCGCCTAGACAGCATCCAGGTCGGTCAAACCCGTACCTACGGCACGCCGGGCTCGGCCGAGCCGCTGGAGGGGCCCTGGACCAGTGCTATCAAGAAAGAGCCGGTGGACGGGCAGGTGTGGGCTGGGAGGGAGGGCCTGTCCGGCGATCACCAGTACGACCGGAACCACCACGGTGGCCCCGAACGCGCGCTGCTCATGTACTCCGCCGGCCACTACCCCAGGTGGCGGAGCGAGTGGGGCCGCAAGGATGTGGGCCCCGGGGCTTTTGGGGAGAATCTCACGGTGAGCGGTCTCAACGAGGACACCGCCTGCATCGGGGACATCTACCGCCTCGGCGAGGTGCGCATCGAAGTCTCCTCACCTCGCACACCCTGCATGAACCTGGCCCGCCGCCATGGGCTGCCCGACCTGGTCAAGACCATCGTATTGAATCATCGCTCCGGCTGGTATTTGCGTGTGCTACAGGAAGGCTGGCTGGAGGCTGGAATGAACCTGGCGATGATCGACCGGCCGTATCCGCAGTGGACCATCCGTCGCGCCGCGACGGTCAAGCGGCTGCGGAACTACCTTCGGGAAGAGGCGAAACTCCTGGCGGCGTGCGGGTCGCTGCAATCGGTGTGGCGGGTGATTCTGGGGTGGGTGGGGGTGCCCTGACTACACGTTGAACCGGAACAGCATCACATCGCCGTCCTGGACCACGTATTCCTTGCCTTCCGCGCGAGCCAGCCCCTGCTCCCGCGCATTCTTCCAGCCGCCCACTCGCACGAACTCGCTGAACGCGACCGTTTCGGCCTTGATGAAGCCCTTCTCGAAATCGGAATGGACGACGCCCGCCGCCGCCGGGGCCTTGTCTCCGCGATGGATGGTCCAGGCCCGGACTTCCTTCTCGCCGGCGGTGAAGTAGCTCATCAGGCCCAACAGGTGATAGGCGGCGTGGCCCAGCCGGTCCAGCCCCGACTCGGTCAGGCCCAGTGATTCCAGAAAGGGACCCCGATCTTCCGTGGAAAGCTCAGCTAGTTCCATCTCGACCTTGGCGGAGAAGGTCACGACCTCGGCGGCTTCGGCGTCCCGCGCAACGGCCGCCGCCAGCGCGGCGGTATGCGCGCTGCCGGCGGCGATCTCGTGTTCCGCGACGTTGGCAGCGTAGAGCACCGGCTTGGATGTCAGGAGGTTGAAGCTCTTGTAGGCGGCGCGCTCGTCCTCGGCTGGTACCACCGCGCGGGCCGGCTTGCCCGCGGCCAGCGCGTCCCGCAGGCGGGCCAACAGCGGCGCTTCAATTTTGGCGAGGGCATCGCCGCTCTTGGCGGTGCGGGCGGTCTTGTCGACCCGTTTCTCGACCGCGGCCAGATCGGCCAGTCCCAGTTCGATGTTAATGACTTCGCGGTCGCGCGCCGGATCGACCGGTCCCATCACGTGCTGGATGTCGTCGTCTTCGAAGCAGCGGACCACGTGCACGATCGCGTCTACCTCCCGGATATTGGCCAGGAATTGATTGCCCAGTCCCTCGCCCTGGCTCGCGCCCTTGACCAGCCCCGCGATATCCAGGAACTCCACCGTGGCGGGAACGCAGCGCTCCGGCTTCACGATGGCCGCGAGCGCGTCGAGTCGGGGATCGGGAACCTGGACCACCCCGGTGTTGGGCTCGTTGGTGGCGAACGGGTAGTTCGCCACCAGCGCCCCAGCGGAGGTCAGGGCGTTGAAAAGCGTGGATTTGCCGACGTTCGGAAGGCCGACGATGCCGAGCCGGAGCATCCTACTGCGCTAGCTTGGCGAACCACGGCGCGAACACGAGTGCCACGACGCTGGTCACCTTGATCAGGATACTGATGGCGGGCCCGGAGGTGTCCTTGAACGGGTCGCCGACCGTGTCGCCGACCACCGCCGCCTTGTGGGGGTCGGATTTCTTGCCGCCGTGGGCGCCTTTTTCGATATACTTCTTGGCATTGTCCCAGGCGCCACCGGCATTGGCCATCATGAGCGCGAGCAGGGCGCCCGAACCGGTGGTGCCGGCCAGGAGGCCGCCCAGGGCTTTGGGGCCGAGGAAGTAGCCGACCAGTACGGGAACAATCACCGCCATGAGGCCGGGGACGACCATCTCCCGGAGCGCAGCAGAGGTGGCGATGTCCACGCAGTGCGCGGTCTCCGGCTTGGCGGTTCCTTCGAGCAGCCCCTTGATTTCGCGGAACTGCCGGCGGACTTCCTCCACCACCTTGCCGGCGGCGCGGCCCACCGCCGTCATGGTGAGCGAGCCCATCATGAAAGGAAGACACCCCCCGATGAACATTCCGATGAACACGATCGGATCCACCAGGTCCAGCATCAGGGGGGCACCGGGCGGGCTCACCGCAGTGGCGTAGGCGGAGAAGAGTGCGAGTGCGGTCAGCACCGCCGAGCCGATCGCAAAGCCCTTGCCGATGGCCGCCGTGGTATTGCCGAGTGCGTCGAGCTCGTCGGTGATCTTGCGGACCTCGGGGCCCAGGTGGCTCATCTCCGCGATGCCGCCGGCGTTGTCGGCGATCGGGCCGTACGCATCCACCGTCATGATGATGCCGGTGGTGGCCAGCATGCCGACCGCCGCGATGCCGATGCCGTAGAGGCCGAGCTGCTGGTGCGCGACGAAGATGGCCGCGCAGATCACCAGAATGGGAATGACCACCGACCGGAGGCCCACCGCGAGACCCTGAATGATGTTGGTGGCGGGACCGGTAAGCGAGGCGGTCGCGATGTCGCGGACCGGCTTGCCGGCGGTATACCACTCGGTCACCATGCCGATGGCCACGCCCGCCACGGTGCCGGCCACCACCGCCCAGAAGGCCCCGGTGCTTCCGTGGGTGCCGATGGTGATCGGCATCATTCGCACGATCGCGTAGGCGCCGGCCAGAAAGAGCCCCGCTGCGATGAGGGGCACGAGTCGGAGCGCGCGGGCGGCCCCGCCCTTGGAGAGCACGCTCATCGAGGCCATCGAGACCAGCGACGCGAGCAACCCGGCGATCAGGAGCACCACCGGCAGCGCGATGGCGTTGGGCCGCGAGGCGTCCGCGATCGTCGAGCTGATGGCGGCCAGTGCGACGGTGGCCACCGTGGCGTCCACGTAGCTTTCAAAGATGTCCGCCCCCATGCCGGCGACGTCGCCGACGTTGTCGCCCACGTTGTCCGCGATCGTGGCCGGGTTGCGCGGGTCGTCCTCGGGAATCCCGGCCTCCACCTTGCCCACCAGGTCGGCCCCGACGTCGGCCGCCTTGGTGTAGATGCCGCCGCCGATACGGGCAAACAATGCGATGGACGACGCGCCCATCGCGAATCCGCTGACGATCTCGCCGAAGAGATGGTAGCGTTCCGCGCTGATGACGTCGGTAGTGCGGAGATCGAGCAGCAGATTGACCAGCACGCCCAGGCCGAGCAGGCCGAGGGACGCAACGGCCAGGCCCATGACGGTCCCCCCGGCAAAGGCCATCCGGAGCGCGGGACCGATCCCGCCGGCCCGGGCGGCCTCGGTGGTGCGGACGTTGGTCTTGGTGGCGGCCTTCATGCCGATGAAGCCGGCGCCGATCGAGCAGATGCCACCTGCGATGAACGCGGCCGCGATGCGCCAGCCCACCGTGGCGGCGAGCAGTGCCGCCACCAGGATGATGACCGGAGTCAGGGCCAGATACTGGCGGCGGAGGAAGGCCATGGCGCCCTCCTCGATCAGCCCGCTGATTTCCTGCATCCGCTCGTTGCCCGCCGCCTGACGGCGGAGGTAGAAGTACACGGCGAGGGCGATCAGTAGTCCGAGACCGCCGGCCAGGGGAGCGAAACGCGAGAGCTCGATCACGACACGTCCTTCTTTCGTTCAACGCGGTTGAAGCGGTTCATTGCCCGTTCGATCCCTTCTTCGAGCCAGCATTCGACCGCCTCGGCCATCGGGTCGAGCAGCGCATCCAGCGCAGCCCGTTCCTCCGATGTGAAGCGGTCGAGCACGAAATCCGCCAGATCGTCCTGTCCCATCGGGCGGGGACCGACCCCGATCCGGAGCCGGGCGTAGTCCTGCCGGCGCAGGGTGCTCTCGACGCTCTTGAGCCCGTTGTGCCCGCCGGCGCTGCCCGCCCCGCGAAGCTTGAATCGCCCCACGTCGAAGTCCACGTCGTCCACCAGCACGAGGAGATCGGCGGCCGGATCGAAGGTCTCGATAGCCCGAAGCGGCGCGAGGACGGCGCCGCTTCGGTTCATGTATGTCTGAGGCTTGAGAACCCGCACAGGCACGCCACCCCGACTGCCGTTGACCACCCGGGCCTGCCCCTCCCGGCGAAACGGCCCCAGACGCCACCGCTGGGCCAGCCGGTCCGCCAGGAGGAACCCCGCGTTGTGGCGCGTGTCCTCGTACTCGGGGCCCGGATTGCCGAGCCCCAGGACGGCGCGCAGCCGTTACTCCTTCTTCTTGCCTTCTTTACCCTCGGCCTCGGCTTCGGCGTCTTCATCCGGCTTGACCTTCCGGATGAGCTCCGGCTCCACCGACGCCGCGGCATCCACCACCGGGGCTACGACCTCTTCCGCCCGCGGGGCGACTACGGTGCAGAGGGTAGTGCCGCCGTCGTTCAGGACGTCGAACTTGTCGAAGGAGAGATCCCGGACGTGGATCGACTGGCCGATGTTGAGCGCGGTCACATCCACGTCGATATGCTCGGGGATGTCCGCCGGCAACACCCGGATCGAGAGCGAGTGGGTAACGTGATCGAGCACGCCGCCGAAGTTGCGCACGCCGTCCGGGACGCCAACCAGCTTCACGGGCGCCTCCACCGTGATCTTCTCGTTGGCATGCACCTCGTACAGGTCGAGGTGGATGATGTCCGAGGGCCGAATCGGATTTCGCTGGATTTCGCGGATCAGGGCTTTGACCGTCGCGCGCCCGTCCACGGCCACGTCCACCAGTGTGGTGGAGGCCGAGACCTGGCTGAGCAGGCGCGTCAGCGCGGTGGTGTCCACCGAGAGCGCCTCG
>JANNGX010000275.1:0-6249 GCA_031404115.1 Gemmatimonadales bacterium
GTGTCGCGAGAATCCGCCGGAACAGCGCCCCGGCCTCCGCCCGACGTCCGCTGTAGAGGTGCCAGTTGGCGATGCCGTAGGCCAGGGTCACGTCCTCGACGCTGGCCTGGTCTCCTGGCTGCTCGGCGCTGAGGGAATCGACCGGCAGCTCCCCGCGATACAGGAGCAGCAGACGGTGATAGCTCCCGTTCTCGATGACCGGCAGGGCGCGATGGATCGGCTCGAGCGCCTTGACGGCCTTGGCCGGCTGACCGGCCCGCCGCAGCGCCATGTACAGCCAGTGGCTGGATGCCACCAGCATGTCGGCGTTGCCGGTGGCCAGCGCTGCGTCGACGTCTTCCTGGTAGATCCTGGCCGCCACACCGAAGTGCCCTTTCAGGTAGTGGGCCAGTCCCAGGTGATACCGGATGTTCGAGTGCAGGGTGCTGGTCGGGATTCCGCGTGCATTGGGGAGGCCATCGGGCTCGACCTGGTCGGCCTCATCCTCGATCAGGGCGGTGGCGCGATCGAAATCGACGATCGCCTGGTCGATCTCGCGGATCGTCAGGTACCGATGTCCCCGGTGGCGGTACATCCGGGCGTCGCCGGGATGCTTTCCGATGCCGTCGGTGAAAATGGAGATGGCTTCACGGTAGCGGCCCAGGTAGGCGGTTCGCCGACCCAGCCAGATGATGCTATCGGCATTGTCTGGGGTACGCTCGAACGCCCGCCGCGCCGTATCCAGGCGCGCGAGGGAGGCGTCCCGGGCCGCGGAAGGCAACGGTGGGGGCACCAGCGGTTGTCCAAGAAGGGAGCGGGCCTCGGCGCCGGGCGGCATTGGCGCCTGCGCCGGGAGTACGGAGACGGCGGCGAAACCGGTCAGCAGGAGAACCGTCCAAGCGGTACTGGGCACGTTGGTTTTCCTTAAGGCGCGTGGAGTCCGGGAGGCGTATCTTCGGAATCTAGACCGGAACACAGGCGGAATCTTCACTTCGGCCACCGCCGTATGGTTTTTCAGTACCGCCCACATCCTTCATTTCTGCGGAGCAGCCTCATGATTCACCGCGCCGGCGCAGTTCGCGCGCTTGCCGCTCTTCTCTTCGTGGCCGGCTTTCCGGTGGCCACCCGCGCCCAGTTGCCGAAACCCGGCCTCCCGCTGGTGCCCGACCGGTACTCCACGTTCACCACGAGCAAAGGCACTTGGACCTCGCTCGATGTGAGCCCCGACGGCCAGACCATTGTCTTCGATCTGCTGGGTGATCTGTACACCATGCCGATCATCGGCGGCAAGGCCACCCGTATCACGTCCGGCCTTGCCCACGACATGCAGCCGCGGTGGAGCCCGGACGGGAAGCGGATCGTGTTCGTCTCTGACCGCAGCGGCGACGACAACGTCTGGATCGCAAATGCCGAGGGAAAGGACACGCTCCAGCTCACCAAGGGGGTGGACAACAGCTACATGTCCCCCGATTGGACCCCGGACGGAGAGTACGTAGTCGTGTCCAAGGGTACTCCCTTCGCGCTCGACAAGCTCTGGCTGTACAACATCCATGGTGGCCACGGCCTTCAGCTCGGTCCGGCCGGAGGCCCCAGGATCCTGGGCCCGGCAATGGGGCCGAATGGCCGGTACATCTGGTTTGCTCAGCGGAACGGGGGCTGGCAGTACAATGCGATCATGCCCCAGTTCCAGCTGGGTGTGTACGACCGGGAAACCGGGACCCGCACCACCATGTCGGCCCGCTACGGCTCGGCCTTCCGTCCGGCGCTCTCTCCCGACGGGAAGTGGCTGACTTACGGCTCCCGTCAGGACGCCGAGACCGGCCTTCGAATTCGCGAGCTTGCCAGTGGCGAGGAGCGGTGGTTGGCCTATCCGATCCAGCGCGACGAGCAGGAATCGTTTGCCACCATGGATGTCCTGCCCGGCTATTCGTTCACGCCGGATTCGAAGGGGGTGGTGATTTCCTACGGCGGCGAGATCTGGCGGGTACCGGTGGACGGCACCGCCGCCACCCGGATTCCCTTCTCGGTCGACGCGCAGGTGGCAGTGGGCCCCCGGCTCCAGTTCGACTATCCAATCGAGGATTCCCCCACGTTCACGGTGAAGCAGATCCGCGACGCGGTGGCTTCCCCCGACGGACGCCGCGTCGCCTTTACCGCGCTGGACCGGCTCTATGTGGCCGATCTCCCCGGCGGTGCGCCCCGGCGCGTGACCACTCAGGAGACCGGCGAGTACTTCCCGGTCTGGTCGCCGGACGGCAGCGTAATCGCGTACGCCACCTGGGACGGCGACGGGGGCCACATCCTGCGGGTCAATCCGGCCGGTGGGGCGCCCACCGAGCTGACCCGGGTGCCCGCGCTCTATCAGCAACTCGCCTGGGCGCCCGACGGCCGCCGGATCCTCGCGGTTCGATCCCCCGCGCGTGACCTCAAGGAATCAATCGACCCCTTCTACCCGATTACCGGCGCCGAGTTTGTCTGGGTGCCGGCCACCGGCGGCGACCTGACCGTGATTACCGCGGTGGGCAACCGGTCCAACCCGCACTTCACCAGCGACACCACCCGCTTCTACGCCTTCGACTTCGTGCAGGGCCTGGTCTCGATCCGGTGGGACGGGACCGACGTGAAACAGCACGTGCGGGTGTTGGGTCCGCTCCCCTTTACCCTGACGGCCCGCGGGCAGGCGCTCAACGACATGCCGATGCCCAGGCAGGCGGACGACCGGGAGCCCCAGCCGGCCGGCTTTCCGGCTGGACCGATTCTCATGGCGCCGAAGGGCAACCTCGCCCTGGCGGTCTACAACAATGACTTTTACGTGGTGACGGTACCGGTCGTGGGTGGCTCCGTGCCGACGATCAACGTGAGCAAGCCGGACAGCGCCGCCACGCCGGTCCGCAAGCTCACCGACATCGGCGGCGAGTTCCCGTCGTGGGGCGCCGATGGCCGGACCATCTACTGGTCGGTCGGCAATGCCTTCGTGAGCTACCGGCTCGACCAGGCCCAGGCCATCGACGACAGCCTGTTCCGTGCCAACGCCGATTCGACGACGCGGGCCCGGGCGGCGTATCGGCCGTTGGAGCAGCGAGTGCGGATCTCTGCACAGCGGGACATTCCCGAAGGCACGGTGGTGCTCCGGGGCGCGAAGGTCCTCACGATGAAAGGCCACGAAATCGCGGACAACGCCGACATCGTGATCCGGAACAACCGCATTGTCAGCGTCGGGCCGAGAGGCCAGGAACCGGCGGGCGCGCGGGTCATCGACGTAACCGGCAAGACCATCGTGCCCGGGTTCGTGGACACCCACTCCCACATGTGGAACGCGTGGGGACTCCACTGGCAGCAACCCTGGATCTATTCGGCCAACCTGGCCTGGGGCGTCACCACGACCCGTGATCCACAGACCGCCACCACCGACGTCCTCACCTACGGAGACCGCGTCGAGTCCGGCTCGGCGATCGGGCCCCGGATCTATTCCACCGGGCCAGGCGTCTTCAGCGGCGAGAAAGTGAGCAGCCTGGACCACGCGCGGAATATCCTGAAGCGCTATAGCGATTACTTCGACACCAAGACGTTCAAGATGTACATGGCGGGCAACCGGATGCAGCGGCAATGGCTCATCATGGCGGCCCGCGAGCTCAAGTTGATGCCCACCACCGAGGGAGGGCTCGACTACCGGCTCAACATGACCCACACGATGGACGGGTATCCGGGCATCGAGCACTCCATGCCGATCGTCCCGGCCTACGGGGATGTGATCGAGCTGTTCAAGACCACCCAGACTACCAACACGCCGACCCTCGTCGTGGCGTACGGCGGGCCGTGGGGCGAGGACTACTTCTACACGTTCGAGAACCCCGCGGACGATCCCAAGGTCCAGCATTTCACGCCGCCCGAGGAGCTGGATCCAAAGGTGCGGCGGCGCGGACAGGGCGCCGGGGGCAGCCCCGGTCCTGGTGGCTGGTTCATGAAGGAGGAATACGCCTTCCCGAAACACGCCGCCTGGATCAAGCAGCTGATCGAGGCCGGCGGGCGGGCCGGTATCGGCAGCCACGGTCAGTTCCAGGGGCTGGGTTACCACTGGGAGATGTGGCTGATGGGGAGCGGTGGCATGACGCCGCACGATGTGCTGCGCGTGGCCACCATCTTCGGTGCCGAGGCCATCGGCCTGGGCAAGGACCTGGGCTCATTGGAGCCGGGCAAGCTTGCCGACCTCGTGATCCTCGACAAGGACCCGCTTCTGGACCTCAGGAATACCAACTCGGTCCGCTACGTGATGAAGAACGGCCGCATCTACGACGGAAACACGCTCGACGAGATCTGGCCCAGACAGAAGCCGGCCGCCGACCAGTTGTGGCGCCACAGCGCGCCGAATACCCAGTCGGGTATCCGGTGAGGCCCGCCATGCATACTCTCAAGGGATTCTCCATGCGTGCACGTCTTGGATTCGGGCTGGTCGCCTCCATGCTCCCGGCCGTCCTGCTGGCTCAGGCACCCGGAGCCGGGGGTCCTCCCCCGAAGCCGCTGCCGCTCGCCACCGCGCGGCACGCCACCTTTTCGGCGTCCAAGGGCACCTGGATTTCATTGGACGTGAGTCCCGATGGCCGGACGATTGTGTTCGATCTCCTGGGCGACCTCTACACTCTGCCGATCGCGGGAGGCACCGCGACCCGGGTCACCAGCGGGATGGCGTTCGACGCACAGCCGCGCTTCAGCCCCGACGGCAAGAAGGTGGCCTTCGTCTCGGACCGGAGCGGCGGCGACAACGTCTGGATCATGTCGCTCGACCTGAAAGACACCACCCAGCTGACCCAGGGCAACGGCAATCTCCATTTTTCGCCCCGCTGGGCGCCCGACGGGAAGTACATCGTGGACAGCCGCTCGCCCGGTCTGGGCGGCGCCGCGAAGCTGCAGATGTACCACGTTGACGGCGGCGGGGGGGGGGGGGGGGGGGGGGGCCCCCCGCCCCCCCCCGGCCTCAAGGGACTGGGCGCCGCTTTCAGTCCCGACGGGCGCTACATCTGGTATGCGGCGCGGAACGGGGACTGGCAGTACAACTCGATCCTGCCGCAGTACCAGCTGGCCCGCTACGACCGGCACACCGGTGAATCCAGCCGGATGACGGCCCGGTACGGGTCGGCTTTCCGGCCCGAGATCTCCCCCGACGGGAAATGGATGACCTACGGAACCCGGCATCGCACCGAGACCGGTCTGCTCATCCGCGACCAGGCGAGCGGCGAGGAGCGCTGGCTTGCCTATCCGGTGCAGCGCGACGAGCAGGAGTCGCGCGCGCCGCTCGACGTGTTGCCGGGTTACGCGTTCATGCCCGATTCGCGATCGGTCGTGGCATCCTACGGCGGCGAGATCTGGCGGATTCCGGTGGACGGTGGCGCCGCGGCCAGGATTCCGTTCACCGCCCCCGTACAGCTCGACCTCGGACCCGAGGTGAAGTTTTCCTACCGGGTCGATACCTCCGCCACCCTCACCGCGCGCCAGATTCGGAATCCGGTGGCCTCGCCCGATGGCAAGCGGGTGGTCTTCACCTCGCTCGACCGACTCTACCTTGCCGAGCTTCCCTCGGGCGCGCCGCGGCGGCTGGATCCCTCCGAGGTCGGACAGTTCCACCCGACCTGGTCGCCCGACGGCAAATCGATCGCCTACGTGACCTGGGGCGATGCGTCCGGCGGGCAGATCATGAAAGCCGCCGCCGATGGGCGGGGCCGGGCCGCGACGCCGGTCGCGCTGACTCGTACTCCGGCGCTCTACTACAACCTCGCCTGGTCACCCAGCGGCACCCGGATCGTGGCCACGCGCGGCACCGCCCGTGACTACCGCGAGGTGGGCAACACTCTGGGCGCCGAGTTCGTCTGGGTGCCGGCCGCCGGCGGAGACGCGGTGCTCATCGCGCCCAGCGGGAGCCGCGACGTCGCGCACTTCTCCTCCGATACTTCCCGTATTTACGCCTACAGTCCGGTGGAAGGGCTGGTGTCGTTCCGGTGGGACGGCACCGACGTGAAGCAGCACCTCCGTGTGACCGGCGTTCCCGGCGTCGGCGGAGTGCCGGAGCTCGAGGGCGATCGGGGGCTGGTGCTCCCGCGCCGGCTCAGCCCGTGGGTCGCCGGCGAGGAGGGTCCACCGCGGGAAGGCGCCCAGCCCCCGCCGCCCGCGGGGCTGGTGCTCATGGCGCCGAGAGGCGATCTGGCGCTGGTCCAGGCCGGCACTGATCTCTACACCGTCACGATACCCCAGGTCGGCGGTCCGGTTCCCACCACCTCG
>JANNGX010000276.1:0-8964 GCA_031404115.1 Gemmatimonadales bacterium
GTGAGCCCTTCAAGAACAACTGAATTCTCAATCGGACCCGCATCCCAACCTGTGCGACCATGAGCAAGGCGGCCGCCGCGTAGGCGGCCAGCATCAGGCGGCGCCACACGCGCGGCACCTCCGGCACCAGCTCCGGCACCAGCTCCGCAACCAGCACCGCAACGGTGATGAGGCCGGCCCGCCAGCGCCGAGGCCGCGGCATGGCGGAAGCCAGCGCCAGGTGGCGCGCCACCAGCGCTGCCACCAGAAAGAGCAATACCCCGGAGGCCAGCGGGCCGGCGATCGGGTTGTCGGGAAACAGGAACTCGGTCCATTCACCCAGGATCACCACCGCGAGGGTCACCAGGGGCCACGACCGAGGCCACCGCAAAGTGGGCCAGGAAGTTGAACCGATGCACCACCACGCGGCCCGCAATGGCCCAGATCCCGGCCCATATCGCCGCCAACAGGACGTAGGCCATCGCGGCCCCCGTCGCGTCAGAGGCGCCGGTGCGGCTGTAGCTCCCCAGCCAGGCATGTACCGCGATGGCGAGGATCGCCGCCGCCGATACGGCGAGCCGCCCTCCGGCGCTATCGATCCACCCCCATCGCGAGGCGGCGGGCAGGGCGTGCGCCGTGGGGTCCGGTCGCGCGGCGGGTACCGGGTCCGCGGTGTCACGGACGCGCAGGGTGGTGCGTCCGATTCGGATTTCGATGCCCGCCGTCAGCGCCAGGCGCGCTTGGCGCCCGGGCCGTCCCGGCGTTCCCAACCCGTTCACGCTGCCAAGGTCTTCGATCATCGTCGTTCCCGCGTCATCCGCCACAATCCTCGCGTGCGTCCCATCCACGTAGGGGTCGTCGAGGACCAGGTCGTTTTCGTAGCTCCGGCCCAGCGTGAGGGGCAGCGCATCGAGCCGGACTCGCGACTGCACTCCCCCGTGCTTTCCGTCCAGCACCTCGAGGATCAGCGCCATGTAATTTGCTCCGCGTAGCTCCTGACCAGTCGGGTCACGTTCTCGATCGTGACACCCGAGAGGGTAAGGGTCGAGATGAGACCGGAGTCCTTGTGCCCGAGCACCGCCACCTTGAGGACGGCGTCGTAGAGCTCCCCCAGCTTGCGGTAGCGCCGGAGGCAGAGCACCGACCGCATCGGCGTCCCGGCGGTATTCCGGAGGTTTCTGGTGCTGCAGCGCCAGCGGGTGACGTGTTCTTCGTCCCCGCCGGGCGTGTTGTCGCGCTTGAACCGGTCGGTGAAGAGGTTGTAGAAACTGGTGGCACCGAGGGTCCCGGTGGTGATCATCTCGTGGGAAAGCTCGACCACGCCCGATTCCTGGTCGCTCGCGATGAAGATGTAGTCGTCGGTGGAGCAGCGGTGGTCGGACCGCTCGTATTCGAGCTCCCTGCGCCGGGTGGCGTCGCCCCAGCATCGAAAGAACCGCGCCGGCTCGGTGATGACCCGGTAGCGTCCGAGCTGCACCGTGCGGCCCTTTCCCGTGAAGAGGTCCTTGAGGTACACGTCCTGGTTGGCGCGGACCTGCCGGCCCACGTCGTCGAGAAAATTTCCCGGCGTGCGGTATCCCGGGGCCCGGATCGACGCCGCGAGCGCCACCACCCGGTCCACCGGCACCAGAAAGCTGAGCTGATTGCCCGCCGTGGACACGTTCACCCCGATGACCCGCCCATCCGCGGTAATGGTAGGACCGCCGCTCATCCCCGGATTGAGCGAGCCGGTGAAATGCAGCTTCGGATAGAGCGTGTGCTGCAGCAGGCCGTTGTGGGTGCCCTCGACGATCGAGAGCCCGAGGTCGCTGGGGTGCCCCAGCGAGTAGAGCCGGTCGCCCTGGACCGCGGAGGCCGGGGCCAGCGCGAACCAGGCTCGGGGGCGCAGCTCCGCGGTCTTGAGGATGGCCAGATCCTGGATCACGTCGATGGCCAGGATGGTGACCTCGCGCGGCGTCTCGGTGCCATAGACCAGCTCGGCCCGGTAGCGCTCCGGATTGTGCACCACCGAGGCGATGACGTGATAGTTGGTGACGACGTGCCCGCTGTCGCTCACCCAGAATCCCGAGCCGGTGGTCGACCGGGCGGCCGAGCCGGTTTCGAACACTTCGATCTTGACGACCCGGTCGGAAAACCGGTTGAAGACGATCGGGGTGATCGTGGGACTTTCCTGCGCGGCCAGCACGGCCGGGAGGGCCAGCACCGCGAGCAGCGCCCGGAATCGTGGCACTAGCGCGGCGGCTCCATCCGCCACCACCACTGCGTACCCAGGGGTTTCTGCCGGGGCCAGACTTCGGCGAGCGTGCCGGCGTCGTAGAGCCGTCCGTTTTTCATCACGAAGCGGATCGAGGCGCTGTTCTCCAGCTGGTCGAGTGGATTCCGGTCCAGGACCTGAAGGTCGGCCAGCTTGCCGGCCTCGATCGAGCCCAGGTCTCCGGCCAGCCCGATGGCATCAGCGCTGTGCAGCGTCGCCACCCGCAGCGCATCGTGATTCTTCATCCCCCCCGAGCCGATCATCCAGAGCTCCCAATGGGTGCCGAGGCCCTGGACCTCGCCATGCGAGCCTAGGCCGACCCGGCCGCCGGCCTCTACCATCTTGGTGAGCTGCTGGGCGTGCAGCGGGTAGACGTACTGGTCGCGCCGGTTGAACGTCAGCGACTTCCACTTGTCGAGCTCGTCGTGGGGCGTGAAGTACCGGAGCCGCTCCTCCCGGTCGACGTTGAAGCGGGTGAGGTAGTCGCCGAGGCCGGCGGGGCCACCGTAGCTCACGATGAGCGTCGGGGTATAGGTCAGGCCGCTGAAGCGGTGCAGCTCGACGACGTCCCGGTAGAAGGGGCTGATCGGCAGCGAGTGCTCGAGGCCGGGGTAGCCGTCCTGCATCAGCGTGAGGTTCATCGTGAAGTTGGAGCCACCTTCGGTGGTGGTGGTCAGCCCGAGCTCGCGCGCGGCCATGATCACCCATTGACGGACCTTTCGGTCGCCCGCGAGATACTGTTTCAGGGTCTGGGTGTTGAAGTGGTCGGAGTACCGGCGGAGCACGTCGCGCGCATCCTCCAGGCTCCGGATGTTGTCGGTGGAAAAGACGCCGGGCCCGGTGGAGTAGAGGCGCGGGCCGATCAGCTCGCCCAGGTCCATCAGGTCGGTGTACGAGAGCACGTCTTCCGACGAGGTCTGGGGGTCGCGCTGGGTGGTGACGCCATAGGCGAGCTGCGCCATGAACTGTGACACCTGGCTTCGGTGCACCCCCCACGCCACCCAGGTGTGAGCATGAATGTCGACGTAGCCGGGCAGGATGGTCTTGCCGGTGAGGTCCACGATTCGGGCGTCGGCGGGGAAGGGCACGGAGCCCTGCGTCCCGACGGCGGCGATGCGGTTGTCCCGCACCACGATGTCGCCCGCGGGGATGACCTCATCGCCTTTCATCGTGATGATCCGGGCGCCGCGGAGCACCACGGTGCCCCGCGGCTTGTCCTTGGGCATCCGGATTTCGACATCAACTCGCGCGGCCTCGTACACGGGGCGGGGCTTGGCGGCGGTTGCGGTCGAGTCGGGTTTGGGCGCGCCGGGCCGGGCGCGCTCCCGCGCCGTGGTCACCGAGTCCGCGAGCAGCGAGTCGGCCAGCGCGACGTCGTACCGGAAGAGGCTCCGGCCGATCGAGTAGTGCGCGGTGGCACCTCCGTCGGTCCAGCCAATGAAGTCTCCCCCCACCCTCGTGAGCCTCGCGGTGGGCATTGCCGAGGTGCTGGTCACCGAGACCGTGGGCGCCTCGTCTCCGCCGACCGGCGGCACGGTGATCAGGAAGACGTTGCCGTTGGCCCGCGCCAGGGCGCGGGTGCCGTCGGGAGAAATCAGCACTTCGTCGGGAGGCGGGGGCGGGGCTCCGGGCGGCCCGCCGGGCGCGGGCGGACCGGTCACCTTCATGATGGTCTTGACGTCGGTGCCGTCGAACCGCATCGACAACAGCCCCTCGGACTCCGCCCAGATGTAGATGCGGTCGGCCTGGGGCCCTGAATGCGGCGCGTTGCGGCCTTCTTCGGTGGCCCCGGTGCCGGTCCAGGCAATCCGGGTGGGCTCGCCTCCGGCGGCCGGCAGCCAGACGTACTCCAGCTCCGCGGCCCCGCTGTGGCCGCCAAAGTCCTCCAGCATGCGCATGCGGTGCAGCCGCGAGCCCCGCACCGCCACCAGCCGGGACCCATCGCGCGAGTAGCTCAACTTGTCGAAGAAGGCCGAGCTCCGGGTGAGCCGCTCCGGCTGCCCCCGCGCATCGGCACCGATCCGGAAGATGTCTCCACCGGTCGAATCGCTCCAGGTGACATAGGCGATGTAGCGCCCGTCGGGCGACCAGACCGGCGCGTGCTCGACCACGGTGGCGCTGGTGAGACGTCGAGCGTTGGCGATGGTGGGGTGGACGCGACCCGGCGTGGCGGGGCCGCCGCGATCGGCAGACAGGTCGGCCATCCAGAGCCGGTCCAGCGCGGCAAAGACCACCCGCTTCCCGTCGGGACTGGGTCGCGCGCCGCGGATCTGGGAGGCGGTGAGCACCGAATCGTTGATCGGATACTCGAACTTGGCCAGCGGGCCGAGCTGCTGCTCGACCGACGCGGTGAAGGGGATGGTCGTCACGGCGCCCGAGGGGATCTCGACGCGCTGGATCCTGCCGCCGAAGCTGGTGATGAGCGCGCGCGAATCGGGAGTAAAGGCGGAGCCGGGGTAGACGTCGCGGTCGCGCGAGCCGCCGCCCTGCCAGTCGTCGCGTTGCACGTCCATCACGAGCCAGTGCTCGTCTCCGGTGGTCAGGTCGAGCAGCTTGAGCGCCTCGCGGGCGTCGTAACGCGTGGCGTAGACCAGCCACTTCCCGTCGGGACTCGGCACCGGGCGAAAGGCGCCCTCGAGCTCGTGGGTTCGCACCAGCACGCGGCCGGTTTCCCGGTCGAGCTGGCCGATCTGGTAGGCGCCCACCACGCGCGCAGAGCTTCGGGGAGCGTGGTCCGGACCGGAATCGGGCGCGTCGGGATCGTGGCGCGCCGCCAGTCCGCCTCCCAGGTTGCCGCGCAGATTGACCCAGAGGTAGCGCGTGTCGTTGCCGAAGGCGGCGCCGATGTGCGACGGCACGGGGGCGCCGGCGGGAGCAGCCGCTCGCCGAACCCCGCTCATCTGGAGGCCGGTGCCACCGTCTCTGTGGAAGAGCCAGAGCTGGGTCCCCTTGGTGGCGATGACATACTGACCGTCGGGAGACCAGATCGGTGAGACGTAGTTCTCCCGCTCGCTGGTGGTAAGTGCGCGCGGGTGGGTGCCGTCGGCATCGGAAATCCACAGATTCTCGGCGCCGTCGCGGTCGCTCACGAAGACGAGCTGCTTGCCGTCTCTCGAGTAGCGCGGCTGCATGTCGTAGGGCTGGCCGCTGGTGATGCGGGTGGCGGCGCCTCCCGTCACGGGCAGCGTGTACAGATCGCCCAGCAGCTCGAAGACGAGGGTGCGGCCGTCCGGAGAGAGGTCGAGCGAGATCCAGGTCCCCTCGGTCGCGGTGAAGGCCAGGGTGCGGGTGGTGATCAGGGGCAGCGACTTGGCCGACGTGGCGGCCTTGGCGGCGCTGTCATTCTGGGCGGGTGTCTGCGCCTGCGCCGAGGCGGCCAGGAGGGACAACATCAGGCAGAACGCGGCTCGAGCGTGTCGGCACATCGTGGGGACCTTCCAAATGGGAATGTCGGTCGGACCTGCTGCTACCTGATGGGGATGGTCTTGGCCGACTCCTGCAGCTCGGCGATGCGACGCCTCGCTTCTTTCACACGGGGTTGCAGCACGGGATCGGCGTCGCGCCAGAGCTCGGTGAACCGACCGTAGAAATCGATAGCCTTCGTCTTGTCGCCTTTGGCGGCGTAGAGTTCGCCCAGGCGGAAGTAGGCGATCGGAGCCCAGTGCCAGTACACTCCCGCCTCCCAGATGTTCTCGCCGGCGTCGGCCCAGCGCTGGAAGTACACCAGGGCGGAGTCCGCCAGGCCGGCGCGTTCGAAGGCGAGCGCCATCGGGGGATCCGCGCAGTAACTGCACGAGACCGCCGCCTTCCGGAACCCCACCAGGGCTTCGGGAAGGGTCTCCTTGCGCATGGAGAGCACCTCTCCTCGCGCCTGCTGCTTGAGGAAGCCCCAGGCCCGCCCTGGAATGTTGCCGCGGTGCCTGCTGAACTCGCTGAGCAGCCGGGTAGCGGACTCCCGATCTCCCGCGCTCACCGCCGCCTCGATCAGGTTCATCAGGGGGCGCTCCGGTTCGGCCAGGCGTTCCGGCGGGTGGGCTTTCAGGACGGCATCCAGCATCACCTTTGCCGCCCGCAGGTCTTCCCGGTACAACGCGACCGGAACAACCCGCGCCAGCTCCGCCTCCAGGGCGCTGCTCGCCTCTCCCCGCCCGGCACGCTGCTCGGCCAGCGTCGCGAGCGCCCGATCCGCCTCGCCGAGCTTGCCGCGGAGGGCCAGCACCCCGGCGAGGTTGTTCAGGAACGCATCGCGCCAGGGAGCATTGCCCTGGTAGCGGACCACCAGGGCCCTGAGCCGGGTTTCGGCCGAATCGAAGTCACGGCGGCCCAACCAGAGGAGTGTCTCCCGAAAGTCCATCCCCGGCCCGGGCGGGAACCGCGCCTTCATGACCTGGAGGGTCGCGGCGGCCGAATCGAAGCGGGCCTCGCCAATCCGGAGCGTAAAAATGTTTCCCCACGCCAGGATGTTTTCCGGTTCGAGCTCGGCCGCCCGGAGGTAGGCCCGCTCCGCCTCGGCGTTGTTTCCGGTGGTCTCGTACATCACGCCGAGATTGTTGTGGGCCCAGCTGTCGTCGGGATATTCGGCGAGGAGCGACTGCAGGGCCGCGACCGCACTGTCGCTTTGGCCCCGTGCGTCGGAGTAGTACGACGTCTCGGTGAGCTTCCGCTCCCGGAAGGTGAGGCGGTCGCGGAGCGCGAAGGCCCGGTCGAAGGCCTCCGCGGCACGCGCCGGCCGCACCCCCGCATTGGTCAGCATGGTGGCGAGCTTGCGCCACGCCATCGCGAAGCTGCTGTCCTGGGCCACCGCGTCTTCCAGCAGGGCGATGGCGCCCGGGTTATCGCCGTCCTGTTGCACCCGGATCGCCTGGGAGTACTTGCGCAGTGCCTCGAGCGAACCGGTGGTCACCTCCGCGAGAGGCGGGTTGGCCCGAAGGGTCCGCAACGATTCGCCGATCCGCTCGCGGAGCTGCTTGGAGACACGGTCCACCGCATCGAGGATGCCGGTCGAATCCTTCGCCGTGGCGCGGGCGGTGAAGAGCACCTTGCCGGAGTCGGCGCTGACCAGCTGTGCGGAGACCAGAATGCTCGTCCCCACCAGCCGCAGATCGCCCGCGATCACCGCCTTGAACCCTTCGCGCTCGGCGATGGCCCGGGCCGTGGCAAGATCCACCGGCACCGAGTCGGGCCGGCGCAGCAACCGAAGTACGCGCCGGACGTAGTCCGGCTCCACCGGCGACACGAGCTTCGACTGGGCAAAGTCCACCCGGAACGCCTGGGTGACGGCGGGGCCGAGCAGCGTATCGCGGGTCTGATTGGAGAAATCGGCGATGATGATCCGGTCCCGCTCCTTGAGCGCACCGCTCGCCACCAGCGTGCCCACCGGACCGATGCCCAGGCCCCGCATCCCCATGTACCCGGCGGTGACCACGCCGAGCGCGCTGAACGCCGCGACGCCGCCGGCAACCGCCCGCCGGAGCGTGAGATTGCGCCGGATGCCCACCGGGGTCCGCTGCGCGGTTCCGCCGGCCAGTCGGCGGTTGTGCGCCAACGCCGCCGCGACGACGATCGGGAGCCCCAGCGCGAGCAACACCACCGCCGCGGCGAAGAACCAGTCGGGCAGGCCGAGCAGCGTACGGAGTCCCCACGCCGCTCCGAGCAGCGCCGCCCCCGCGACGGCGAAGTAGCCGAGCACCCGGGGCAAGGGCCAGAGGTTGGACACCGGCGCGGGCACCCGGGCGGCGCGGGTCGTGGTGATACCCGGACCGCTCACCGCATGGAGCGCGGCGAGCAGGTCCTCGGTCTTCTGGAACCGGTCCGCCGGCCGCTTCTCGAGCAGCCGTCTCAGGATCGCGGCCAGCTCCGGGGGCACCGAGGGCCGGAGGTCGGTGATCGGCGGTGGCGTCCGGGTCATGTGGGCGGCGATCACCGCCTGGGCCGTGGGTCCGCGGAACGGCGGCTCGCCGGCCAGGAGCTCGTAGGCAAGCACCCCGACCGAATAGAGATCGGCGCGATGATCGAAATCCCGTTCCGCCGCGGCCTGCTCGGGCGCCATGTAGGCCGGCGTACCGATCGACATCCCGCTCCCGGTAAGCCGGCTCTGCTCGTCTGCCACGCTGAGCGCCCGGGCAATCCCGAAATCGGTGATGACGGCGTGCCCGTGGCTCAGCAGGATGTTGTCGGGCTTGATGTCGCGGTGGATCACGCCATGCGCGTGGGCATAGCCGAGCCCGTCGACGATCTCGACGAGCATGCGGACCACGTCGGGCACCGGCAGCTCGCCCTCGCGGTCCAGCCGGGTGCGCAGCGATTCTCCCTCGACGAACGGCATCGTGTAGTACAGGATGCCGCCGGCGCTGCCGGACGCGAGCAGGGTGACGATGTGGGGATGCTGCAGAGAAGCGGCGAGCCGGACTTCGCGCTCGAACCGTTCGGCGGAGAGCACTGCGCCGAGCTCGGGCGGGAGCACCTTGAGCACGACCTTCCGGGCCAGCTCGATCTCTTCGGCCAGGAAGACCTTGCTCATCCCCCCGCCGCCCAGCTCGCGCTCGATGCGGTATCGGGACGAGAGGAGCGACTCCAGCCTGGAGCGAATATCGGTCATCGGGCGCCCGGGTTCCGGACTACGGCCGGCGCGGCTCGCCGACCAGCTCCAACATACGCTGCTTCACCTCTGCCACGGCCGGCTTGAGATCCGGGTCGGCGTCCTTCCAGAGCGCGGTGAATTTGCCGTAGTA
>JANNGX010000277.1:0-1809 GCA_031404115.1 Gemmatimonadales bacterium
GCCTTGTCGCGGAAGCTTCGAATCACTCCAGGAATAGTAACGCGTGACGTTACTATTGTCAAGAAGCCACGTCCCGCAGGCTAACGAATCGCGCTTCTGCTGCGGCGCGCCACTGGATTCTAACACTCACGGCCAGAACCTGGCCGCGCCGTCGGCAGCAAGCGCTGGTTAGGTGGCACCTCGGTACAAACCGGGTAGATAGGTAACAGAATAAACCGGGAACATGGTTGACACTGTTACCCTGGCTGACCTCCTGGAGGTCGGCCCATGCCCTGGAACGAGACATCCCCCGTGGAACAACGCGAACGCTTCATCGCCGATGTGCGCGCCGGCCTCTTCACCATGACCGAGCTCTGCGCGCGCTACGGCGTCAGCCGGACCGCGGGTTACAAGTGGGTCGCCCGCGCGGACGCCGGGGGGCGGGCCGCCCTCGCGGATCGCAGCCGGGCGCCGCATCACTGCCCGCACCGCATTTCGAGCGCGCTTGCCGAGTTGCTCTGCACCGCCCGGCGCGCCCACCCGCTGTGGGGCCCCAAGAAGCTGCTGCAGTTTCTCGTCTCGCGCCATCGTCGGATCACGACCTGGCCCGCGGTCAGCACGGTCGGCGACCTCCTCGTGCGCGAGGGGCTGGTGACCAAGCGCCGGCGGCGACGCCGCCCCGCCCATCCCGGCACGGTCCCTCCGCACACCACGGCACCCAATGATCTGTGGGCCGCGGATTTCAAGGGCCAGTTCCGCACCGGGGACGGGATCTACTGCTATCCCCTCACGATCACCGATCAGCACTCGCGCTTCCTGCTGACTTGCCACAGCCTGCGCAATGTCCAGACGGTGGGGGCCAAGCCGGCCTTTGAGCGCGCCTTTCGGGAGTATGGCCTCCCCCGCGCGATCCGCACCGACAACGGGGTGCCCTTCGCCACCCAGGCCATTCACGGCCTCTCGCAGCTCAATGTCTGGTGGATCCGGCTCGGCATTCAGCACCAGCGGATTCTCCCGGCCCACCCGCAGCAGAATGGTGCGCACGAGCGCATGCACAAGACGCTCAAGGCCGGCGCAATTCGCCCGCCGCGGGCCACGCTGCCGGCCCAACAGCGGGCCTTCGACACCTTCCGGCGGGAGTACAATGAGGTGCGGCCCCATGACACGCTCCAGGGCCAGACGCCAGCCTCGGTCTATCATTCCTCGCCCCGGTCGTTCCCCCGGCGCCTGCCGCCGATCGAATACCCAGGGCACTACCTCGTGAAGCGCATTACGAGCGGCGGCACCTTCCGCTTCGGGCGGCGCCTGCTCTTCCTGGCCACCCCGCTCGAGGGCTATGACGTGGGGCTCGATGAGGTCGAGGATGGCATCTGGTCGATCTACTTCTGCCAGGTCTTGCTCGGACGCTTCGATGAACGGGATCCGGTGATTCGGAGCTGACCCGACGCTCCCGAAGTGTCAACCATGTACCCGGTTTACGGTGTCAACGATGTTCCCGGTTGCTCAAATTCACTGTTCGCACCGAGCACTATCATCTCATCGAAATGCGCTAGCAAGACATGGGCTGGATAGATCGCTAGTTAACGTGCTCTGGCTCGAGGGCGCTCATCGGCAATGTACTGGTACTGGATAAGCCATCGCCCGAGCTCCCTCGAGAGCACGAACGTAGTGTGCGTACGGCGATCGATCACACTTCCATCCGCCAATCGCTGGCCCTCCCGCTCCTGGAAGCCGTGGACGATCGCGACGTCGTGTCGTACGAAGATCAGCTCGGGTGGTGCCTCGACAGTGCGACGGCTCGACTTGGTCTTCGGCGCGAAGTAGCGCGCG
>JANNGX010000278.1:0-3322 GCA_031404115.1 Gemmatimonadales bacterium
GGAGACTGATGTCCGAGAGCGCGATGGCCGCGCGCCAGTTGGCCGCGAGGTCGAGCGAGTCGCGGGAGAGGATCGCCTCGAAGCGGACCAGCGCCGCGGCGGGTTGCATCGGGGCGAGCCGGATTCCCTCGGCCATCAGGGCGTCCCGGGTGGGGTCCTGTGCCAGCGCGAGGAGCGCGCTGAACGCGTATGTTGTGATCAAGGTTACGGGTCACCGGTCACTGGTCACTGGTCACTTTCTCCATGCTCATCCCAAGACTAATCGAACGCAAGCGCGATGGCCTGGCCCTCACCGGCGACGAGTGGCGCGCCCTGGTCACAGGGTATGTGGCGGGCCAGGTACCCGACTACCAGATGAGCGCGTTGGCGATGGCGGTGGTGTGGCGGGGGCTCGAGTCAGGCGAACTGGCCGCGCTCACCGAGGCGATGCTCCGTTCCGGTGCGTCGCTGGATTTCGGGGACTGGGCCACGCCGCGGGTGGACAAGCATTCCATCGGCGGGGTGGGGGACAAGACCTCGCTCCTGCTGGCGCCGATGGTCGCTTGCCTCGGTGTCGCGGTGCCGATGATCTCGGGGCGGGGGCTGGGCCACACCGGTGGTACCCTCGACAAGCTGGAAGCCATCCCGGGGTTCAACACCCGGCTCTCGCTCGAGGAGGCCGTGGCGCAGGTCCGGAAGCTGGGACTGGTCATGCTGGGCCAGACCCCGGAAATTTGTCCGGCGGACAAAAAGCTCTATTCGCTGCGGGACGTCACCGGCACCGTCGAGTCCATTCCGCTGATCTCCGCCAGCATCATGTCCAAGAAACTGGCCGAGGGGTTGTCGGGGCTGGTGCTGGACATCAAGACTGGGAGTGGGGCGTTCGTCACCGACCCGGCCCAGTCGCAGGTGCTGGCCAGGACCATGATCGGCATCGGTGAGGCGCACGGGTGCCGTACGGTCGCGCTGCTCACTGCCATGGACCGGCCGCTCGGCATTGCGTGCGGCAACTCGCTCGAGGTGATCGAGTCGCTGGAGGGCTTGCAGTGCAGGGGTCCCGCGGATCTGATGGAGGTGACCTACGCGCTGGCGGTCGAGATGCTGATCGTGGCGGGGGTCGACACCGACCGCGGAATGGCCCGGAAGCGGCTGGAGGAGACGGTCACGTCGGGGCGGGCGCTCCAGATGTTTGCCCGGATGACCGAGGCGCAGGGCGGGGACCCGCGCGTGGTGTCGGACTATGGCCGGCTGCCCAGGGCGCCGGTGACCATGGAGTACCGGGCGGTGCAGGACGGCGTGGTGACGGACATTCCGCCCCGGAAGGTCGGGCATGCCATCATCGCGCTGGGCGGGGGGCGCTCCAAGACCGAGGACACCATCGACGCGGGGGTCGGGTTCATGATCCCTGCCAAGCCTGGGCAGCGGGTGCGGCGGGGCGATGTGCTGGCGGTGATCCACGCTCGCACCGAGGCGGACGCCGAACGGGCCCGGACCGCGCTCGACGAGGCGATCGTGATCGGGGAGAGTGCTACGCCGCTTCCCCTTGTGTCACATCGAGTTACGGCGTCCGGGGTGGAGGAACTCCAGCCCTCCGTGTAGGGTAAGGGGCCCCCCACGGTTCCCACGGTGCATCCCGATCGCGGCCGGATCTCGCGCGACTCGGCTGCGAGGCCCAGCGACTCGGCATCGAAGCTGCGCGACTGGGACCTGTGGCTCAGCGACTCGTCTTCGAGGCTGCGCGTCTGGGCTCCGAGGCTTAGCGCCTCGCCCTCGACGCTGCGCGTCTGGCCCCCCAGGCTCAGCGACTCGACGCGGGGCGCCGGCGTCTTGTTCACTTTCACCGAAATTCGGGCTTGGAGTGCCGGAATCAGGTCCCGCTCCTCAAGCGAGCGAACCACCGGCTCGGGGGTTTTCGGTACCGGTTTTCTAGGCGTGCGATGATAGGGTGTCAGGATGTCAATACAGCGCCTGCCAGAAGACCCGCCGGGTTTGCCGCCTCCGCAGCCTAAGCAGAGACTCTTGCATCGAATGCGGGCTAATCTCCGGCTCCGGCACTTTAGCCCGAGAACCGAAGAGGCCTACACCGCGTGGGTCAGGCGCTTCGTCAAGTTTCACGGCCTCGAGCACCCGGACCGGATGGGCGACGCCGAGGTGACCGCGTTTCTGAGCCACTTGGCGGTCGAGCGCCGGGTGGCGCCGTCGACACTGACCCAGGCTCTGGCGGCCCTCCAGTTCCTCTACCGCGAGATCGTCCGGCGGCCGCTGGCGATTGGCGACGTCATTCCGCGTTCCAAAGCGCCGGTCCGGCTGCCGGTGGTGCTGACACCGGCGGAGGTCCGTCGTGTGCTGGCCGAGCTGAGCGGCACCCATCGGTTGATCGGGATGCTGCTCTATGGAAGCGGCCTTCGGCTCCTCGAATGTCTGACCCTCCGGGTCAAGGACGTCGATCTGGATCGTGGCGAGATCCGATTGCGACGGGGCAAGGGGGCGAAGGATCGGGTGACCGTGCTGGCGGACGCGCTTCGGGAGCCTCTGCGGGCCCACCTGGCCCGGGGTCGGGCGCTCTATGACCGAGACTTGGCGTCGGGCGGTGGCTGGGTCGAGCTCCCTGGTGGCTTGGGCCACAAGTACCCCAATGCGGGCCGGACTTGGCCGTGGCAGTGGGTCCTACCGGCGCGGCGGCAATACAGCGACCGAATCAGCGGCCAGCGCCGGCGTCATCATCTTCACGAATCGGCGGTCCAGCGCGCGGTGGCGGCGGCGGCCCTTCGAAGCGGGATTAACAAACGGGCGACGTGTCACACCTTCCGGCATTCCTTCGCGACCCATTTGCTCGAGGCAGGCTCCGATATCCGGACGGTGCAGGAGCTGTTGGGGCACCGGGACGTCTCGACGACGATGCTCTATACCCATGTCTTGAATCGGGGGCGGCTTGGGGTTCGGAGCCCGTTCGACCAGGCGGGGTTGGCAGGCCTGACGCAGGGTTAGCGATTTAGGCCGCGTCGCCATAGACTATTGTGAATTGACCGGCCCGTGGTTCTTGATCGGTGCAGGTCCAATACTAGTTAGGCCGCTCCTGAGGTTCTTCGTGTTCACCCTTCTCTGGATCGAACTGTGAGACTTCGTGCTGCCGTTCTCGCGATGGCCGTTAGCCTCTCACCCTGCACCGCGTTCGCGCAGGGTTCCGCGGCCGACAGCGCCGCCATCCGCCACTTGATGCAGCAGCGGGCGGAAGCCATGCGGAGCCACCGTGCCGATCTGCAACGCCCCAGCTATGCACCTAATGCGGTGTGGATCAATGCGTTTGGCGTCCGCCGCTCGGGACCGGATTCCATTATCGCTT
>JANNGX010000279.1:0-8860 GCA_031404115.1 Gemmatimonadales bacterium
CGATGCCATGCCGACGGCGCACGCGATCGAGCTCCTCGCGTCCTGTTGCGGCTCGCCCAAGTGGGTGACGAACATGCTCACCCGCCGGCCCTTCGGGTCCCGTGACGCGCTCCTCGCGGCAGCCGACGAGGTCTGGCTCTCACTTCACCCCGACGACTGACGCGAAGCCTTCTCCCACCACCCGAGAATCGGGGAGCGGACCGGCGCTACCCCGCAAACCGCGCGCGGTCAGGCCTGGTCGGCCGGGGAGCAGGCAGACATGGACTCCGCGGGAGAGCGCCTGCGCCAGGGGCTCGCGGAGGCCAACCGCGAGTACGAAGCCCGCTTCGGCTACGTCTACATTGTCTGCGCCACCGGCAAGACCGCGGAGGAGATGCTCGCGCTGGCCCGCGCCCGGCTGGCCAACGATCCCGACACCGAGCTCGTCACCGCGGCCCGGGAACAACAGAGGATCACGCACCTCCGACTGGAGAAGCTGCTGCGATGAGCACCCTCAGCACCCACGTCCTCGACACCATGCTCGGCAGGCCGGCCACAGGCATCAAGGTCACCCTGCGGCGCGAGGACGTCCTGCTGGGAACGGATGTGACCGACGAGGAGGGCCGGATCCGCGAGTTCCGCACTACCGGCGCACGGCTGGAACAGGGGAGCTACCGGCTGAACTTCGGCGTTGCGGAGTACTGGAAGGCCGCCGGGAAAGAGACGTTTTATCCCGAGATTGTGATCCACTTCACCATGGATGCATCCACCGGGCACTATCACGTGCCGCTGCTGCTCTCTCCCTACGGGTTCACCACCTACCGGGGTAGCTGATAGCCCTCGCGCCTACCGCCGCACCCCCTGGCTCACCCAGCGCCCGAGCAGCGCCCGCTCCGCATCGGTGATCCCCGTCTTATTGGCCGGCGGCATCGTGCGCGTCACCACGGCGCGCTCCCGGATCCGCGCGGCATACGCCACGATCTGTTCCGGCGTATCGAGCAGCACGCCCCCGGGTACGGGGCCGAAGGTCTTGTCGCTCGGCTGCGCGGCATGACACGACCCGCAGCGCCGGTCGATCACGTGCCGCGCTTCGGCAAAACTCACCGGCCCGGTTCCCGCGTCGCTGCCCGGAGCAGCGGCGGACCCGAGCCCGAGCGTGGCGTACAGGGCTACGACCGTCACCACGATGGCCGCCCCCAGCGCCGGCCGCCACCCCGGGAGCCCGAACCGGATGTTGAGCACGTGCCGCACCGCCACGCCGCCGGCGATCAGCACCAGCAACAGCAACCAGCTCAGCCGGTGGCTGTACACCGAGGGAAAGTGCCCGATCATCATCAACACCAGGACCGGGAACGTGAAGTAGTTGTTGTGAATGGACACCCGCTTGGCGCGCGCCGAGAGCTCGGCGCTCCCCCCGCCGCCCACGGTCACCGAATGCACCAGCGCCCGCTGCGACGGCACGATCGTGAACACCACGTTGGCGGCCATGATCGTGCCCAGCATCGCGCCGACGTGCAGGAACGCCGCGCGCCCGTTGAGGAGCTGGGTGAGCGCCCCCGCGATGGCGAGGAGTCCGGTCATCCAGATCGCCGCCGCAACGCCCGGCGCCCTCGGCGCCACCAGCCGCTGCATCGATTCGTAGAGCAGCCACCCTCCGACGATCGCTCCCGCGCCGACCCCGACCGCCTGCCAGTGGCTCAAGGCCGCCACGCCGGAATCCGAGAGCGCGGCACGCCCGCCGGCCCAGTACACCGCCACCAGCAGCACCATCCCGCTCCACCAGGTGCTGTAGGCCTGCCATTTGAACCAGTGCAGCCTGGCCGGCATCGGCGCGCCATCCAGCAGCGTCTTCTCGACGTAGTAGAACCCCCCGCTGTGGAGCAGCCAGATCGTGCCGATCGGTTGCGGGGTCTGGGGGCGGCTGCCGGCGGGCAGGAGATTCCGGTCGAGCCAGTTGAACAGCAGGGAATTTCCGATCCACATGATCCCGGCGATCAGGTGGACCCAGCGGGCCACCAGGTCGACCAGCTCGACACCGGTGCCACTCACGCCCGGCGCCGCATGATCTTCACGAACGACCGGCCCTGGAACTCCTCGGCCGAGAGCCCGGTCATGCCGAGCGCCTCCGCTTCGGTGATCGCCCCCGAGTTCAGCCCCCGCAAGAAGAAGTTCAGCAGCCCCTGCCCCGTCGCCGCGTCGTCGAACACGTCGCCCACCAGCGTGGCCTGGGCCGCCTTGCCCACGAAGTTCTTGAGCCGGACTCCCGCCGCGTCGATCCCGTCGAGGAAAAAGCTGTACAAGGCCGCGTACCGCGACACCAGCTGCGCCGGGTGCAGGTCCCACCCCTGATAGAAGCCGCCGGCCAGGGAGTGCCGCACGTCGTCGAAGTGGAGCTTCCACGCGGCGTGCACGCCCGCCAGGTCGCCGACCGGCAGCACCGTGGTGGATCCGTCCGAGAGCTGGACATCGGTGCCGGCAAACGCCACCTGCATGACGTGCTTGGCAAAATCACAGGCGGGGTGGCGCATGCGCTGGTAGGCGGCGGTGATATTGACGCCGGCGGTGTAGTCGTAGGTCCCGAAGTGGGCCCCGCTGAGTCGCCCATCGCCCACCTCGAGCAGTCGCGGAGGAGCGATCGCCCGCTGCTGTCCAGCACGATCTGCGGCGTCTCCACCATCACCTCGAAGCGCAGCGTCCCGTCGCGCAACCCCAGCTTCCGCTCCAGCTGCCGGAGCACCGCCACCGTGAACTCCACGTGCTCGATCACGGTGATCTTGGGGACGGTCAGTATCCACCGCGCCGGCAGCCCGCCCGCCTGTGCGAGCGCGGTGAGCACCAGGTCCAGCGTGCGGAGGCTCCGCCCCCGCAGTTCCTCGTTGAGCGGCTTGATCCGGATGCCGATGAAGGGAGACAAGGTGCCGTCCCGCATCCCCTGCGTCAGCGCCGCGGCAACCATACCGCAGTGTCCGTCCTCCTCCGCGTCGGGACGATTCCCATACCCGTCTTCGAAGTCGATCCGGAAGTCCTCGACCGGCTCCGCTTCGAGCTTGGTCCTGACCCGGCGGGAGATCGTCTCCAGCGCCGGGTGCTCCGAGATCCCCACCGCGCGGCCCAGCATCGCAGCGTCGGAGGCGTAGCGGTCCATCGCGCGGAGCGCCACCGCGCCCAGCTTGGGCACCGTGTCGGCCGCAAAGAGCTGGGCGCCGCCGTACACCGTATGCACCGGCTGGCGACCGGGGCTCTCGCCGGGATGGGCTTTGGCAAACGCCAGGTTGGCCTCCCGCAGCGCGGCCGACGCCTCGGAGAGCCATCCCGGATCCAGGGAACCGTTCATCCGTTGTAAATCTTTCCGCCCTGGGCCCGATAGAAGTCCATCACCGCGCGCGCATCGTCCCGCAGCACGTTCCGGACGATCGTGATGCCCCGGTCCTCCAGGTACCGGTACGACTCCGGGAACACCGGTCCCTCCTCGAACTGGAGCCGCGAAGCATCCTCCCGCGCGGCGCCGTACACCACCCGCCGCACCCCGCTCCACAGCGTGGCGCCCAGGCACATCGCGCAGGGCTCGCAGGAGGTGAATAGCTCGTGGGCCGGGAGATGCGGCGCGTTGAGTGTGAACGAGCCCACCCGGCGCTGCGCCATCATGAACGCCACCATCTCGGCGTGCAGCGTACAGTTCTGGTAGCGCACCACGCTATTCATGCCGATGGACATTACTCGGCCGGAGGCCGCCTCGAAGATCGCGGCGCCGAACGGGCCGCCGCTGCCGCGCTCCACGTTGGCGCGGGAGACGGCAATCGCGAGCCGCATCCGCTCCTCGTCCGAGCCGTAGCTCCGGTTCCAGTCGACGACCGAGTCGGCCCAGTCGGGATATTCGACCTGGACGACGGGATGGGCGGGTGACGGAGGCATCGGGGGAAGATTGGCGCCGGGCCAGGCGGGGTCAAGCCGCGGCGCGGGTAGCGCTATGGCGTGAGGAACACCTTCCCTCCCTTCATCACGAACCTCACCCGCTGCACCGCCTCGATCTCCTGGAGCGGGTCGCCCTCGAGCGCGATCAGGTCCGCCTGGTACCCCGGCGCGACCGTCCCGATCTGATCGCCCAGTCCCAGCGCGCCGGCATTCAGCGACGTGGCGGAAACCAGCGCCTCCATCGGCGGTTGTCCCGCCTCCCTGACCCGGCACACCAGATCCTCGGCGTTCCGGCCGTGGCCCCCCGCTGTGGCGTCGCTGCCATAGAGGATCTTGAGCCCGGGAGTCGCGAGAGCGGTGCGGATCAGCGCCGGCAACACCGGCAGCAACCGTTTCATGAGCACGAATTCGGAGGAGTCGAACCCGAGGATTCCCTCGTACCGAGCCCGGTTCTCGAGATAGTTATGCAGCAGGCTGCCGCATTGGGGGTCGAAGTACACGCCCGCTTTGGCCAGGGCATCGAGCCCCTCCGCCGAGCCCATGAATCCGTGCTCGACCTGGTCGCATCCGGCGGTCGCGGCCTGGCGGATGCTGGCATCGTCGTGGGCGTGAACCACCGCGCGGAGCCCGAGCCGGCGGGCCTCGCCGCAGAGGGCCGAGAGCTGCTGGTCGGTCAGGACCGGCTGGCCGCCATCTCGGACGGCGTTGGAGGCGAAGATCTTGACGAAGTCGACGCCGCGGGACTCGAGGCGTCGCACCACTCCCCGAAGCGAGTCGGGGGTCAGTGCGGCGCCCCGGATCTGGGTCACCGAGGTCAGGATGCGGGGGCCGGGAATGGCGCCCGCATCGATCCGCTCCCGAAGCCCCTTGTCGGCACTGGCGCCCATGCTCGCCACGGTGGTGAACCCGGCGCGCAGGGTAGCGAGTGCGTTGGCGGCCTGCCCCGCCGCTTTCTGTGCCGGAGTCTCCCCGTCGCCGGTGGTGTTCGCCCGGCCCAGACGGTTGAGGTAGCCGGTGATGTGGACGTGCGCGTCGATCAGGCCGGGGAGGACGGTATAGCGGGAGAGGTCGTAGGTAACCGAGTCCCCCCGCCAGGGAGCGACCGTCGAAATCCGGCCATTCGCCACGGTGATCACCGCGTCACGCATCTGGCCGCCCCGGCCGTCGAGGAGGAGGCCGGCGCGGAGCGTTACCGGGGCCGAACCGCAGGACGCGGGGGCGAACGCACCCAGGGCCCACAAAAGAAGAAGCGCCCGGTTGGCCGGGCGCTTCCTGGTCGAGAGGTCCGAGCCGGGCGGCTTAAGAAGCAAGCGCGTCGCAGGTGTTGCCCGAGCACGCCTGAACCACCAGGGTCAACCGGCTGAGCGTGGCCTCTTCCCGAAGCACCGGGACGACAAACTGTTTCTTCATGGCACCTCCAAAAAGTGATTCCCCCTCCCAATATGATGCCGCTGGCCCGGGACCCGCGCAAGGGCCGAGGTTTGGAACGTCTTGACCCCCCTGCCCGGCCGGGTCACCTTCTCCTCGCCGGCCCCGACCCGCGGCAGAATGTCTTCGAGGAGGAACGCGTGACTCGAGTATTGATCGTCGACGACAATCAGGACTCGGCGGATGCGCTGGCGACGGTACTCCGCCTGATGGGGCATCATTCCGAGGTGGCGTACAACGGGAGCGCGGCGCTGGACAAAATCAACCGGTTCAGCCCCGAGCTGTTCCTGCTGGATCTGGCGCTGCCGGACATGGACGGGTATGAGCTGGTCCGGCGCCTCCGTCCGCTCGCCGGCAAGGAGGCCAGGTTCGTGGCACTGACCGGGTATGGGCCGGGCATTGGTGGCAACCTGGCGGCGAACCTGTTCGACGAGCACGTGGTCAAGCCGATTTCGCCGGAAGGGCTGCTCAGGGTGCTGGCGCTGGTGCAGGGGCCCGACCTGGCCATGATCAAGAACCTGGAGGCACCGCGGCCCGAATAACCAGTCAGGGTCTGACCAGTGGCAATTCCCGCCGATGGATCACCAGCACCACCAGCGATGCGGCCAGGGTGACGATGCCCAGCCCGAACAGCAGCCCGTGGTCGCCCTGAACCTCGATCCCCAGCGTGGTGAGGTGCGAAAGGATCGCCCCCAGCATCAGCCCGCAGGTCAGCGCCCCACCGAAGGCCGGGGTCTTGGGGTACAGCAGCAGGATGACGCAGATCAGCTCGACCACTCCGGTGGCGATCCGTCCCCACGGCTCGACGCCGAGCTGGGAAAAGATGTATACCGCTTCGGGCGCGCCGGTGAACTTGAAGAAGAGCGTCTGGGCCAGGATGCCCGCGGCCACCAGCCGGCAGATCCAGCTCACCACTCGTGCGGTTCCGGTCACCATCGTGGTTGGTCCTTCCAATACTGGGTCGATCGCAGGCTTCCCGATCAAGAGGAACGCCCGTACTCCCCTGCGGGTTCCAACCGCTGACTACCCCGCATGGCGGGTCAACTCGCGGCCGTGGGGGCCGCCAGACGGCGCAGCCACCCGTCGAGTCCGCGCCAGATCCGCGGCTCCATACACCAGATCGTGAGGAGATAGAACAGCCCCTGATCATCGGGGAATTTCGCGATCAGGCGGTCGGCCGCACCGGGAATGGCCTCCTCACGCACCGCGCCCTCCTTGAGCCCGTCTCCCGACTGGCCGTTTTCATGGGGCACCCCCAGATCGTCGAGAAACGCCGCCTGGATATGCGCGCGGGCCGGAAAGTGCAGATCGACCAGCAGACCGCGCACCATTCCCGGCCGGGTCAGCCGCTCCTTGGCGATGCTCGCGGCGACCTCCTCCTTGCTCCACTTCCGGATGGTAGACGCCCGGAAGCCGCCCCGGCGCTCCACCAGCACGCCGGCAAAGTATTCCCGCATCCCCTGGCCGTCGTCGTCGCCATTGAGACTGACGAGAATCGCCTTGACCCGGTCGTCCCGCGAGAGGGCCTGCCAGAGCGCGAGCGGGGTGATGGCCGAGGGGTCGGCGGCCAGCGCGAGGAGGGCGGGGCTGAAGGAGGAGGTCATAGTGCACAAACATACTTGACGACCGCGATGACGGTTTTGGGCTGGTTTCGACGCACTGCTGAATGGAATCCACCGCCCCGACCTGGAGCTCCCATGCCCGTCCCCGTGATCCTCGGCGCGATTGCGCTGCTCTCCGCCTTCCAGGCCGGCCGGAAGCCGGAACAGGAATTCGTCGGCATCGTCAACGCGTTTCTGAGCGCCGGCGCGTCCAACGACTGGAGCGCGGTCGAGAAGCTCGCCGGCATCACGTGGGCGCCGCTCCCGCCCCGCTCGCTCACCAACTGTCTGCCGGACGGAACCTGCTACGCCCGCCAGGGCAGGGCCACCATCGGGGGCAGAAGCGTGACGGTGATGGCCACCGGGGCGCGGAGCATCGTGTCCAATCTCTATCTCCGGAACGCCGCCGCACCGCTGGGGGAGGAGGCCATCGTCGCGGCCCTCAAAACGGAGGGGGTGACGGCGGAGCTGGCGCGGTGTCCGGTCCAGGGCAAAGCCGCGACAAGCTGGTACCGCCTCAAGGGGCCCAGGCTCGCCACCGGCGTGCTGTCGATCCAGACGGTTCGTGGCGCAAAGCCCAGCGAAGGCTTCACGGTGTTCCGCGGGGAAGACCTGCCGCCGCTCCAGCCCAACCAGCTGGCCCTCTTCAGTGAGCAGTGCGCGGCCGGCGCCGAGCGGAAGGTGGTGTCCAATGCCAAGCCGCACGAGCTGCTGGCGTACACCGTCGTGGCGCTCCTGGCACCGGCCTCGGGGCCTGCACTCTACGACTGGAAGGCGCTGACCGCCGCGACGCCGGAGGTCGAGTGGGGCGAAGGCCCCACCAAGGGCGCTCCCACGCCGGGCAACCCTAATCCGCTGTGGCTGACCGGCGACGCGTCGTATGCCGGGCGGAAATTCTCGGTCCAGGGGATCGGCAGCGCCACCCAGGTCAAGAGCATCAACCTCGAGGAGATGGGCCTGCACCCGCGCGGCGAGCACATGCTCGGCGTGGTGTACACCAAGGGCATCACGGTGCGGCTGGTGCGGTGCGGGCCGGTCTACACCGAGTCCACCAATAACTGGTACAGTCTGGTGAGTGCCGGAACCCGGCCCGCCATGATCCGGCAATCGATCCGCTACGACGGCAACCAGGTGCAGGACGTGTACGAGCTGCGGCTGGACGGCAGTTTGCCGGCGCGGGATCCGCGGGATCGCGATCCGGGGGTGAGCGACTGCCGGTAGCCCCACGGCGCCTCAGCGCAGCCGATAACCCGCACCTCGCACCGTCACGATGTAGCTCGGCGACTGGGGATCGTCCCCCAGCCGCTGCCGGAGCGCAGCCAGATGGGTCTCCACGGTTCGGCTCTCGATGCCGGCGGCATAGCCCCACACCTCGCGCAGCAGCTCCCCGCGCGACACCACCCGGCCTCGATGGCGGACCAGCGCCGCCAGCAGATCGAACTCCTTGGGCCGGAGCACGAGCGCTTCACCGCCGAGGCGTACCTCTCGCGCCGCGAGATCGACACTGAGCTCGCCGATTCGCACCGGCTCGGGGACGCCGGCGCCCGACCCGCCGCGCTTGAGCAGGGCGCGCACCCGCGCCAGAATTTCCCGGAGGCCGCACGGCTTCACGATGTAGTCGTCGGCGCCCAGGCCGAAGCCGCGGAGTTTTTCCTCCTCGGTGCCCAGCGCCGTCATGACCAGGACCGGCATGCCGAGCCCCTGGTCCCGCATTCGCTGCAACACATCGAAACCGTTCATGGCCGGAAGCATCAGGTCGAGCACCACCAGGTCGGGCGGCTCCCGCGTGGCGCGCTCGAGACCCGCAACACCGTCCCCCGCCACCACGACCTGGTAGCCTTCGCGCTCGAGATTGGCCTGGAGCGTGGCGGCGTAGTCCCGGTTGTCTTCGATCAGGAGAATGCTGTTCACGAGGCCGGACCCGGCGGACCGGTGCTGAG
>JANNGX010000280.1:0-3958 GCA_031404115.1 Gemmatimonadales bacterium
CGGCGGTCGAGCTCGAAGAGGCGTATGCGACCACCACCTCGTTACCCAAGGGGCTGCAGGTGAAAGTGGGGCAGTTCTTCACAGAGTTCGGCCGGCTCAATCCCCAGCACCCGCACTCCTGGGACTTCGTCGACCAGCCGCTGGTGAACGGCCGCATCTTCGGGGGGGATGGACTTCGTTCGATCGGAGCGAGGCTCTCCTGGTTGATGCCGACCAGCTTCTATTCGGAGGCCTTCGTCGCGCTCCAGAACAGCCAGGGCGAGACCGCGCCCAGCTTCAGGAGTGTGCCCGGGGAGACGCTCTTCGGCCGGGAGATCCATGAGCGGGTCGTGTCCAGCTTGACCGATCTCCTGATCGTCCCTCGCTACGCGGCATCCTTCGACGTCAGCGACACCCAGACCGTGCTGTTCGGGGCCTCGGGTGTCTTCGGGCCCAACGGCACGGGTGATAAAGCCCGCACGCGTGTCGTGGGTGTCGACGGCTACTGGAAATGGAAGCCCACGAACGCGTATCGCGGATTCCCTTTCGTAAAGGTGCAGGGGGAGTGGATCGGTCGCCGTGCGTCGACAGGGGAGGTCGTTGCGGAGCAACTGCCCGCAGCGACCTTCCGCGACTGGGGCACTTACCTGCAGGTCAACTATGGCTACAAGGCGGGCCGCGTGGCGGCCCTGCGTGTCGAGCGCGTGGCCGGGGACCAGGGCGATCCACAGGACGATTCCCTCACGCGGAGGTGGCGGGTCTCCCCCGTGCTCACCTGGTTCCCAACCGAGTTCTCGAAGCTGCGCCTGCAGTACAACTTCGACCACGGGGACGCGTTCGCGCAGGACGAGCATTCGCTCTGGCTGCAATTCGAATTCCTGCTCGGGGCCCATGCGGCCCATAAATTCTAGAGAAATGAGGCCAAGCATGAGAACCACGCCCGCGATCCTCGCCGCGTCTGTCCTGTGCGCGGCGCTTCCCGCCCAGGCCGCCTTGAAGGTCGTCGCCACGACGGGCGAATACGGTGCGCTCGCGGCCCAGATCGGAGGCGCCCGCGTATCCGTGACCACGATCGCCAAGCCCACCGAGGATCCTCACTTCGTCGATGCCCGGCCCAGCCAGATCGTCGCCTTGAACCGCGCCGACGTCCTCATCGAGGGGGGGGCGGAGCTCGAGGTCGGCTGGCTGCCTACGCTGCTCGGCGGGGCGCGCAACGGCAAGATCCTGGCCGGCGCACCGGGCCGCATCGTCGCCTCGGAGGGTGTCCAACTGCTCGATATCCCACTCGCCGCGGACCGCTCCCAGGGCGACACGCACGTGGCCGGAAATCCCCATTTCATGCTCGACCCGCTGAATTCGAAGGTCGTTGCGGAGCATATCGGGCGTGTTTTCACCGCTCTCGATCCCGCGGGCACGGCTACCTACAAGGGAAACGTCGGCAGCTTCGTCGCCAGCCTGGACGCGAAGATGAAGGTATGGACAGCGGCCCTGGCGCCGTACGCGGGTCGCCAGATCGTCACCTATCACCCGACCTGGCGCTATTTCGGGCGCCGCTTCTCTTTGAAGGCCGACACATTCCTCGAGCCCAAGCCGGGGATTCCTCCGTCGCCCCCGCACCTCGCGAAAGTGATGCAGAAGATGCAGGCCGAGAACATCCGAATCCTACTGGTGGAGCCCTACCAGCCGCGCAAGACCGCCGAGGCCGTCGCCTCGCGCACCAATGCCACCCTCATCGAGGTCTGTCAGTTTCCGGGAGCACTCCCCGGAACGAGCACGTATCTCGAGCTCATTGACACCGTCGTGAACCGCGTGGCCCTGGCGCTGGCTACCAAATCCTAGAGAGGAGATCAAACATGGTTGACCTCTTCTCGCTCTGGTTGTGGCCTCTCGTAGCCCTGATCGTGCTGCCGGCTGCGCTCGTCTACTTCGGCCTGCACGTGGTCGGGCGCGGCATCATCTTCGTGGATCTGGCCCTTGCCCAGATCGCAGCCCTCGGCATCGCAACCGCCGTGCTCTTCGGGGCGGACGCGGACCACGACATGCTGCCCCAGGCCCTGGCCATTCTCTTCACCATGGCCGGTGCTGCGCTCTTCTCGCTGACGCGGTTTCGACACCCGCGCGTGCCCCACGAAGCCATCATCGGGATCATCTACATCGTGGCCGCGGCGGCGGCCACTCTCATCCTGAGCCGGACGGCGTCGGGCGACGAGGAGATCAAGAACCTCCTCGTCGGCAACATCCTGCTCGTCACCCGGGCCGAGGTGCTGCGCGCTTCCGCGCTCTACCTCGGGGTGGGCGCTCTGCACTTCTGGCTGCGCCGGAAGTTCCACCTCATCTCGTTCGACCTTCCGGAGGCGGAGCGCCAGGGGATGAGCATACGGCTCTGGGACTTCATCTTCTACGCGACCTTCGGCCTCGTGGTCACCAGCTTCGTGCGGATCGCCGGCGTCTACCTCGTCTTCTCGTACCTCATCGTGCCCGCCGTATGCGGAGCCTTGCTGAGCTCCCGGGCGGCCGTGCGGCTTGCGATCGGATGGGGAGTTGCGCTCCTGGCCGGGGTCTCCGGCCTGCTGCTCTCCACGCAGTGGGAGAGCATGGACCTGCCCACCGGACCAACCATCGTCTGCATCTTCGGATGCCTCCTGATTCTGAGCGGCGCAGCGGCCGCCGTCCGGTCGAGATACGCGCGTCCCGGGCCGTGAGGCCCAGGACGCACCCCCGTGCAGGCAACGGCGATCCCATCTCACGCGCAGCAAGGCGGAGCACGGTGTGCAGGGCGATCTCTCGACGGCGACCCAGAGGCGCGCGACGACGGACAGGAGAACCCCGGCCGATGATGCGGCGCGCACGCACAAGGCGCGGGGCTCATCACCTTGCGTTCCTAGCTTAGACTCGATCCTATGACCGCAGTCACGACGGAGAGGAAGCGCCGTCAAGCACGTCTTGCCGCCGCAGCATTCCTGGGCATCGTGTCGATACTCGCGGCGGCAGCACTCCTCGCCCCCGATCTCTGGGCTCACGGGGTGCCAGCCGGGGACAAGGCGTTCATGAAGGAGGGCGGGCTGGCCGCATTCCTCTACCTCGGTGCCAAGCACATGGTGACGGGCTACGACCATCTGCTCTTTCTGTTCGGCGTCATCTTCTTCCTCTACCGGCTGCGCGACGTGGCCTCCTACGTCACGTTGTTCGCGGTCGGCCACAGCGTGACCCTGCTCTACGGTGTGCTGAGCGGGATCCACGTGAACGCCTACCTCGTGGACGCGGTGATCGGCCTCTCCGTCGTCTACAAGGCGCTCGACAACATGGGCGCCTACCGCAGATGGTTCGGCGCCCAGCCCAACGCCCGGGCCGCGGTGCTCATCTTCGGTTTCTTCCACGGTTTCGGGTTGGCCACCAAACTCCAGGAGTTCGCGCTCGCGCGTGCGGGCCTCGTGGAACGCATCGTCGCGTTCAACGTCGGGGTCGAGATCGGTCAGGTGCTGGCCCTGAGCGTGATCCTCATCGCGATGGGGTATTGGCGGCGCACCCCGGGATTCCGGCAGCACGCCTTTGCGGCCAACGTCGTCCTGATGACTTGCGGTTTCCTGCTGGTCGGCTACCAGCTCGCCGGCTTCTTCGTCTCCTGAGTGAGTGAACCCATGACCCCACCCGAGCTGAACGAGCCCGCGACGTCCCGGCAGTTGCTGCGTGGGACCCTCACCGCCCTGCTGGTGGCGGGGATCCTGCTCGCCGCGGTCGTGCTGCCCGCGGAGTACGGCATCGACCCGACGGGCGTCGGAAGGAGCCTCGGCCTCCACCGTCCGCCGGCGCCCGAGCCGATCACCGCTGCGGCACCGGTCGGGACCGCGGCCATGCCTCGGGAGACGCCGGCGACCCAGGCCCTGTTCTCGAGCCAGACTCCGCTCCGGAGCGACGAGATGAGCCTGGTGCTGCAGCCGTTCGAGGGGGCGGAGATCAAGGCCGCGATGAACCAGGGGGA
>JANNGX010000281.1:0-2709 GCA_031404115.1 Gemmatimonadales bacterium
CGGTTTTGACGTCATCGCCCGCGATCTCCACCAGGAGCAGATTGCGCACGGCCGCAAGACGGTGGAACAATCGCTGGCCAAGTTTGTCGAGAAGGGAAAGCTGGTCGCGTCGGCCCGCGAGGAGGCGCTCGACCGGCTGCACTTCACCACCTCCATCGAAGATCTGGCCGGCGCCGACCTCATCATTGAAGCGGTGACCGAAGACCTCGAGGTCAAGAACCGGCAGTGGACGGCGCTGGACCCGATCTGCCCGCCGGAAACGATCTTCGCGTCGAACACCTCCAGTCTCTCCATCATGGCCATGGCCACCGTGACCGGCCGGCCGGAACGCTTTCTCGGTCTCCACTTCTTCAACCCGGTGCCGCTGATGCCCCTGGTCGAGGTCGTGCGAACCGTCTCCACCTCCCGGGAGGTGCTCGCCATGGGAACCGACTTCGTGCGCCGGCTCGGCAAAGAGCCGGTGGCCGCCAAGGATACCGCGGGTTTCATCGTGAACCTGCTGCTCATCCCCTACCTCCTCGATGCGGTGCGCGCTGTGGAGCGGGGCGTGGCTTCGGTCACCGACATCGACACCGGCATGAAGCTGGGCTGCGGCCACCCGATGGGACCGCTCACCCTGCTGGACTTCGTCGGGCTGGATACCGCATGCAAGGTGGGAGAGATTCTCTACGAGGAGTTCCGCGAGGCACGCTACGCCCCCCCGCCGCTGCTCAAGCGGATGGTGATGGCGGGATGGTTCGGCAAGAAGAGCGGGAAAGGGTTCTACGATTGGAGCGTGACACCCGCGGTACCGAGCGAGCTGGGGCTGTGATGGCAGTGAGCGGCGAGCGGTTACCGGTGAGCGGTCTGTCCCTGAGGTTACTGGTCACCGGTCACTGCTCACTGCTCACCGCCGTGCTGGCCTGCGCCGCCACCACCACCCGTCCGTACTATCTGCCGCTCCCCGCCGCGGCAGTCGCGGAAATCGAGCTGGACATTCGGGAAGCCACCCGCGCGCTTGCCGAGGGCCTGGCCAGGGATAGCATCGCCCTCTCGATCATTCAGGAAAAGGACGGCTTCATCGACTCCGGATGGCTCGACGCCCGGACGCTGGAGCACACCGGCGCGCGACCCCTGGGCGCCGACGTGGTGCGGGTCCGGGCCTGGGTGAATCCCGCCAAGCTGTTCTGGAGCGAGTTGTCGGTGGAGGCGACCTTCCGCCCGATGGCCGATCCGTCCCGCCCGGAGCGCGAGCTGGACGTACCGCTTCCCGAGGATCATCCCCTGCAGAAACGGCTGGGCGGGGTGATCCAGAAGCTGATCGTCCAGTATGGAGACGCCGACGCCCTGAAGGAGTTTCAGCGACAGACCACCCGGGCGCTCCAGGCCGACTCCGCCGCCAGGGTGCAGGCCGATTCCACCAAAGCCAGGCCCGACACGACCAAGGTGAAGCCCGACACCACCCGGACCAAACCGGATACCACCACCAACTGAGAACTCCATGCGCATCACATTGCTCGCGCTTCGCTACTCGCTCCTCGCTTTTCCCTGCTCGCTTCTCGCTCCCCGCTTGGCGCTGGCCCAGACTCCCGCGAGAACCGTTGAGACCCTGCTTTCCGGCATCGAGGCCAGACGCGCGCAGTACAGCGACGTAGCCCACCGGATCTGGGGATTTGCCGAAGTCGGTTATCAGGAAGCGAAGAGCAGCGCGCTGCTGCAGGATCAGCTGCGGAGTGTCGGGTTCGCGATCGAGGCGGGCGTCGCCGAGATGCCCACCGCCTTCGTGGCGAGCTACGGAAGCGGCAAGCCGGTCATCGCTATCGTCGGTGAATTCGACGCGCTCCCGGGGCTCTCTCAGGACGCGGTGCCCACCCGGAAAATTCTGATCGAGGGCGGGCCCGGCCACGGCTGCGGTCACCATCTGTTCGGCACCGCCTCCACCGCCGCCGCCATCGCGGTGAAAGACTGGCTGGCGTCGAGCGGCCGGGCCGGCACGGTGCGGTTCTACGGGACGCCCGCGGAAGAGGGGGGCGGCGGCAAGATCTACATGATTCGCGCCGGTCTGTTCAAGGACGTGGACGCGGTGGTGTCCTGGCATCCCGGCGATCTCAACCAGGTGAGCCGCGCCTCTTCGCTCGCCAACTCCAGCGCCAAGTTCCGTTTTCGGGGCGTGAGCGCCCATGCCGCCGCGGCGCCGGAACAGGGCCGGTCGGCCCTGGACGGCGTGGAGGCCATGAACACGATGGTGAACCTGATGCGGGAGCATGTCCCCCAGGAAACCCGGATCCACTACATCATCACTAATGGCGGCAAGGCCCCCAACGTGGTGCCCGACTTCGCCGAGGTCTACTACTACGCCCGCCATGGGGACATGCGTGTGCTGGACGGCATCTGGGAACGGATCCTGAATGCGGCTCGGGGCGCGGCCCTCGGCACCGGCACCACCATGGACTTCGAGCTGGTAAATTCGGTGTACAACGTCCTGGTCAACGACGCGCTCGCCGACGTGATGCAGCGGGCAATCGATCGCGTCGGAGGCTATGCCTACACGGCGGAGGAGCGCGCCTTTGCCGACCGGATCCGTCCCACGCTCACCGGAAATCTCCCGCCGGCCACCGCCGCGGCCGGCATCGTCCCCCCCGAGGTCGGCATCTCGCCGGGATCCACCGACATGGGCGACCTGAGCTGGGTCGTCCCCACCGTCCAGCTCTCCGCCGCCACCTGGGTGCC
>JANNGX010000282.1:0-4795 GCA_031404115.1 Gemmatimonadales bacterium
GCGCTGAGCGAAGCATCGCCGAATGTCCACCACACCGATCGCCGCTCAAACTCGTGCCAACGCCGGCGCCCCCATCGGCGTCATCGGCCTGGGCGCCATGGGCCTGGGCATGGCCACGTCGCTGCGCCGCGCGGGCTACGCACAAACTCGGCCTGGCGCAGCTGTACCAGCTCCGGGGCAGGGTGGGCCGGAGCCACCGGCGGGCCTACTGCTACCTGATCGCCCCGGACCTCATGGACCCCGTGGCGGAAGAGCGGTTGAAGGTACTGGAGCACCATACCGATCTGGGAGCGGGTTACCGCATCGCACTCAAGGACTTGGAGATACGGGGCGCCGGCAACCTGCTGGGCGGCGAACAGTCCGGGCATGCCCATGCCATCGGATTCGACCTGTATCTGCGTTGGCTGGAGGAAACCGTTCAGGCCCTCCGGAGCCGGCGGGATGCCGCCGCGGAACCTCCGGCGCCTCCCGAGGTGGTGTTCGATCGTCCGACCCACCTCCCGGACCGCTACATCCTGGACGACGACACGAAGCTCGATCTGTACCGCCGACTGGCGCGGGCGGTCGGGTCTGGTGAAATTGATGAGTTGCGGCAGGAAATGCGAGAGCGGTTCGGTCCCCTCCCTGAGGAGGCCGACCGCCTGCTTGATCTGTCCCGGCTGCGCGCCCTCGGCGGCGCGCTGGGCATCCAGCACATCCTTGTTCGTGGGGACGAAGCGCGGGTCACCTTCCGGACGGGTGCATCCCCGCGGATGGCCCGACTGACTACGGCCCTGGACAACGTGCAGCTCGCGGCGGACGTCCGTCGCACGGTGCCGTTGTCACTCCGGCTGGTCCGGCTCGGGGGAGAACCCCTGATCCCCGCCCTGGTCCGGGCCTTGAAAACGGTGAGCGGTGACCGGTCCCTGAACTGACAGTCCCACATTTCAACGAAGAGTGCGTCATGCGTCGAGTCGGGTTTGCAGTGTTGGTCGCCGGGGTCACGGTTGCCGGGTGTGGCAGTTTCCGGGACGTATTCACCTCCCATGCGGAAACCGCCGCTCGGGTCGGGTCGCGCGAGCTCAAGTCGGCGCGCGTCGCCGAGATCATCAGTCGCCTGGGTGGGCCTACGGCTAATCCACAGGCCGCGGATCTGGTCACCGGCATCTGGGTGGATATGTCCCTCTTCGGCGATCAGGTCGCTGGGGGCACCATCAAGTCGGACTCCGCGACGATCGAACGGCTGATGTGGCCGCAGCTGGCGGAGCAGAAGGTGTCGGCCTGGCACGACTCGGTGTTGGCCAAGCGCATCGGGGTGACGCCGAGCATGGCGGATAGCGTCTACGCCAAGGGCGACGTTCGGCTGTTCCAGCACATCCTTTTCATGGCGGCCGGCCCGACGCCTGCCGACACGGCCAAGGCGAAGGTCGCCGCCGACAAGGTGCTGCCGCAAACCCGGACCGGCGATGCGACGAGCTTCGGCAAGCTGGCCGCGTTGCACAGCAGCGACGGCAGCAAGAATGACGGCGGTTTTCTCTTCGTGGCGCCGCGCGGCGCGTTCGTGAAGGAATTCGACGATGTGGCGTGGAATCTGACCCCCGGCCAGGTGAGCGGCGTGGTGAAGAGTCAGTTCGGCTTCCACATCATCCGGCGCCCCACGCTGGCCGAGAGCAGGGATCGGTTCCTGGCCGAAGTCAGGAAGACGAACACGGCGCACCAGGATTCCCTCTACATGACCGAGCTGACCACCCGGCAGGCCCTCGTGGTGAAGCCAGGCGCCCCGGCCGCGGTCAAGAGCGCGATCTCCGACCTGGCCGCCGCGCGGAAATCCAAGAAGGAGCTGGTCACCTCCAAGAGCGGCTCCTTCACCGTCGGCGAGCTGGTCCGCTGGCTGGACGCGCTGCCGGCCCAGGCGCTTGGCTCTATCCGCCAGGCCGAAGATTCCCTGCTCAATACCTTCGTCAAGACGCTGGCACAGAACGCGATCCTGCTCAAGGAAGCCGACTCCGCCAAGATCACGGTGAACCCGACCGTCTACCAGGCACTCGCGCTCCAGTATAAGACCCAGATTGACGGTCTCAAGGAATCCATCGGCCTCCTGGGGCCGGAATTCTCGGACTCGTCCAAGACCCCGGTGGCCGAGCGGAGGAAGCTCGCGAACGACAAGGTGGACCAGTACTTCGAAAAGCTGATCAACGGACAGGTCCAGTTCCGCCCGGTCCCGCCGACGATGTCGGCTGAGCTGCGGTCGAGCGGAGACTACAAGATCTTCCCGGCCGGTGTGACCCGGGCCCAGGAGCTCATCATCGCGAAGAAGACGGCCGATTCGGCCGCGGGCGGAGCCCTGCCGCCGGGTGCTCCCCGCCCGGGCGGATTGCAGCAGGCGCCGGGTGGGCCGCCGACCCAGGGCCCGCCCGCGGATACCGGCAAGAGGCCGTGAGCAGGCGCTCACCGGTCCTCCGCGTCGCCGCGCTGCTCCTCTTGGGGAGTGGCGCGGCGACCGGGCTTTCCGCCCGGCAGCGGGGGTCCGGAGGCCCCGATTCGGTCGTGGTGGACCGGATCGTGGCGGTGGTCGGATCCAGGGCGATTCTCTCCTCCCACGTCGAGGAGCGGCTCCTCCAGGAGTTCCCCCAGGGCCGGGGCCTTCCCAAGGCCGCGGACAGCCTCATCACGATCAAGAAGGACCTGCTCCGGCTCCTCATCAACGAGGAGTTGATGGTGCAGGAGGCGGGCCGCGACACGACCATCAAGGTCATGGACGACGATGTCACCAAATCGGTAGACCTCCTGCTCAAAACCACCCGCGCCCGGTTTCCGTCGGAGGAAGCGTATCGCCGGGACATCCGCGCCTCGGGCTTTGAAACGCCGGATGAATACCGGAGCTGGCTGACCGAGCAGCAGCGGCGGGCGCTGCTCCGGCGGGAGTTATTGGTCAAGCAGCGCGGCAAGGGGACGCTCAAGCCGGTCTCGCCCACGGAGAAGGAAATCCGGGACTACTTCGACCGGAACAAGCGGTACTTTCCGCCCCGTGGCGCGGTGAGTTCGTTCCGTCAAATCGTCATCCCGCCGCCGGCCAAGGCCGAGGCCAAGGCGCGCGCGTTCGCGATCGCCGACTCGATTCTGACCGAGCTTCGCAAGGGCGGCGACTTTGCCGCCGCGGCCAAGCGCTTCTCCATGGATCCGGGAACCCGCGACGCCGGCGGAGAGCTCGGCTGGATGCGTCGCGGACAGAACCTCGATCAGAACTTCGAGGACGCCGCGTTCTCGCTTCGGCCGGGTATCATCTCCGACCCCGTGGCAACGTCTTTTGGATATCACCTGATCCAGGTCGAGCGAGCCCAGCCGGCGGAGGTGCAGATCCGGCACATTCTGATCATGGCGGTGATCGACTCGACCGACGCCGACAGCGCGTCCCGAATCGCCGCCAACCTTCACGACGCCATCGAGCGCGGCGCGTCGTTCGATTCGCTGCAACGGATCTGGCACGACAAGACCGAAGAGCGGGAGCTGGCCGGATTTCCCTATGACAGCCTCCCGGGCACATACAAAGAGGCGCTCACCGGCGTCCCCGTAGGGAAGATCTCAAGGGTCTTTACCCTTCCCGCGCCCGGAGATCCGCTTCGGTCCAAGCACGTGATCCTGATGGTGACCGAGCTGGTGCCCGCGGGACCGGTACGGTACGAGGATGTGAAGGAACAGATCCGCTCCGGCCTGTCCGAGGAGCTCACCCAGCAGCGCTACATCGACAAGCTGCGCGCCGCCACGCTGGTGGAGGTCCGCTCCGGATGAACCCGCGGCCGCGCCTGGCCGTGACCCTGGGCGACCCGCGGGGCATCGGCCCAGAAGTCGTGGCCGGGGCTCTTGCCCAGCCGGTCGAGGCCCACGTCACCGTCATCGGCGCGGAAGAGCAGATCGGCCAGGTCAACGCCGACGAGCGAATTGCCGCCGGCAGCTGGAACGCCGGCCTGGCCCGGAATGGCGCCGACCGGATGCGCTCGCTCCGCGCCGGGCAGATCGCGGGGCACTCGCTGCAGCAGGCGGTAAAGCTCGCGATGGAAAAGAAAGTGGACGCTATCGTTACCGGCCCGGTGGAGAAGCACGCTCTCCACGCGGCCGGTTTTCCGTTTCCCGGGCAGACCGAGTGGCTGGGACAACTGGCCGGGGGCGTGGACGTCGCCATGATGCTGGCCGCGGGGCCGCTCCGCGTCGTCCTGATCACCACCCACGTCGCCCTCCGCGATGTTCCCTCCCTCCTCACCATCGACCGGGTCCTGCGCACCGGCCAGGTGACCCGGCAGGCGCTGATCGACTGGTTCGGCATCGCCGAGCCGCGGCTGGTGCTCTGCGCGCTCAATCCCCATGCGGGAGAGCAGGGACTCTTCGGGGACGAGGAGGCCCGGATCCTGGCGCCGGCGGCCCGATCTCTGGGCGCCGCGGGACCCCTTCCGGCGGACACCGTGTTTGTGCGGGCGATGCGAGGAGAATTCGATGCGGTGCTGGCGCCCTACCACGATGTGGGCATGACGGCGATCAAAGTGGCGGCATTCGGACGGGGCGTGAACATCACGCTCGGCCTGCCCTTCATCCGGACCTCGCCCGATCACGGTACGGCGTTCGATATCGCGGGGCTGGGAATCGCGGATAGCGGGAGCACTCGTGAGGCTGTAGAACTGGCCATCAGCCTGGTTGGCAGGGAGGCCAGACGGTAGCCTTACCGACTTACCGACTTGCCGGACCGCTCTCCGTTCGCCTGCTTCTCCCCCGTCAGCAGCCGCACCCGTTTGACTCGCCTCCCCTCCATCTCGGCCACTTCGAA
>JANNGX010000283.1:0-2975 GCA_031404115.1 Gemmatimonadales bacterium
CAAACCGGGATCGTCGGTCTGCGATCACCCTCGGCCCGTTCCGCTTTGCCCATGACCGCGGCCTTGTCGACATGCCGATTTGGCAAAGTGGCAGGCGCTCAGATCAGAACCGCAGCGTCGGCAACACTTAGCCATGCCGGCAGCGCGGCTGGTAGCGGCCAACCCGCTCGGCGATTTGCGCGATGTGCTGCGGCGTGGTGCCGCAGCAGCCACCGGCGATGTTCAGGAAGCCGCTTCGCGCGAAGCCCTCCATCAGCGCACCCGTGACATCGGGCGTTTCGTCGAAACCCGTCTCGCTCATCGGGTTGGGCAGCCCGGCGTTTGGATGCTCTTCGGCATCAATGCACGGGACCCGCGCACCTTCGGCGGCGTGGTGCTGGTGCTGCTCGCCGTGGCGTTCGGCGCTTGTGTGGCCCCCGCGCTCCGCGCCACTCGGGTCAGCCCGCTGGAGGCGCTCAAGGGAGAATAGAGCCCAGATACTTGTCCCACCAGAGTATCTCCTGGTGATAGCGATGCACCGTGTTCCACGGGGTCCAGCCGCCGTGGTACATGTCCGGGTACCGGACGAACCGTGCCGGTACCCGGCGCTTCCTGAGAGCCGTGTACATCTGCTCGCCCTGCTCAATCGGCACCCGCAGATCCGCCTCCCCGTGAATCAGGAGGGTCGGCGTTACGACCCTGCCGGCGTGGGCGATCGGCGACAGCTTCCAGAGCAGCTCCGCGCTCTTCCCTTCCCAGGGCGTGCCGAAGAACTCGCTCTCCTTGGTCCGCGGGATATCCGCGGTGCCATAGTCACTGATCCAGTTGGAGATGCCAGCGCCCGCTACGGCCGCGGCGAAGCGCGGCGTCTGGGTGATGATCCAGTCGGTGAGGAACCCGCCGTAGGAGTACCCCGTAACGCCGAGCCGCTTCGGATCAATGCGGAAGGTGGCCAGCGCGTAGTCGACGCCGGCCATCACGTCCTGATAGTCCAGTACCCCCCAGCCACCCCAGGTGCCGTACAAGAACTTCTCTCCATACCCGGTAGACCCGCGGGGATTGGTGTACAGCACGGCGTAGCCGCGGGCGGCCCAGGCCTGAAACTGGATCGAAAAGTCGTTGCCGTACGCGGCATGCGGGCCGCCGTGCATCGCCAGGATCATAGGGATGGCGGGGCCCGAGGCGGAGTATCCCTTGGGCAGAAGGATCCAGCCTTCGATCGACGTCCCATCGGCGCTCGTGAAGCCGAGCCGCCGCGCCGCCACCGGCGCCGCCTCGGCCACCAGCGCACCGTTGAAATCCGTCAGGCGGCGTTCCCCGGAGCCGTCGACCCTCGCGGTGAAGAGCTCGACCGGGCGGTCCGCCGTGGCCCCGGTGTAGACGACCTGCCCGAACGCGACGTCGACGGCAAAATCCCCGAGGCGGCGCTCGCCCTTCGTCACCTGCTGAACCTCTCCTCCGCGCACCGCCACCCTGAAAAGGTGGGTGCTCCCGCCGACGCCCGCCTCGAAATGGATCCATTGTCCATCGGGACTCGGCATGGGAGATCCGGGCAGCAGCTCAAACGCTGCCGTCAGGCTCACCATCGCACCGCCCTGGGCGGGCATCCGGTAGAGATCCACCGCCCCGCCGTGAGTCTGCTTCCGCGCGATCACATCGTTGAGGCCCTGCTGCCGCAGAAATACCAACGCAGACCCATCGGCGGTCCAGGCCGGCGCGCTGCAGTCGAAGCCGTCATCAGTCAGGCGTTTCGGGGCAGCATCGAGAGCGACCGTCCAGAGGTCAGCGCGGCCGTAGGAATATTCGTCGCGCAAATGAGTGTCGGCCGCAAATACCAGCTGCGTCCCGTCGGGACTCCACTGGGGCGATTTCACGTCCACCCCCAGCCAAGTGAGCCGCCGGCGCGTCCCACCCCCGCGCGCCACCACGTAGAGCTCCCGTGCCGGCGTTGCCGCAGAGTCCCGCGGGTCGCTGAGATATCCGCGGCCGTCGTAGCGGTAGTTCATCCAGTCGGTGACCCGCCCGGTGAAGCGCTTCTCGAGCGCCTGCTCGAAGTCCGATTTCGGGGATGGCGGTGCGGCCGGAGGGGGCGTGGGGAGGGTAAACGCCATCCACTTCCCATCCGGGCTCCACACCGGCAGCTCACGGGCCCCGTTGATCTGGAACGCCTGGGCCGGATTGGCAATATCGATGAACCAGACCGGACTCGACTCTCCACCCGGTGCGACGGGCGTCCGCCGCGCCGATCGGAACGCCACCAGACGGCCGTCGGGACGGAACACCGGCGCGGAAGGTGAAAACTGCGGCCCCGCGAGCAGGGTTGGAGGAGCCGAGCCGTCGGTAGGCGCCGTCCAGAGCTCGTCCTGCCGGCGGTTCTCCGCCTCGATGATACGGGTGCGCACGAAGACGACTCGCCGGCCATCGGGAGAGATCGCCGGCGCCGAGACGGTGATCAGGCGGTAATAATCCGCGATGCCGATGGATCGAGGGGCGCTTCCGGTCGGCGATTGAGCGGCCAACGGAGGTGCGATCGCCGTCGCGAGGCAGAGTGCGAGGTGCGTGAACCGGCGCGTGCTCGTCATTCCCCCTCCTATCATTCCCCCTCCTACATGAGGCCCAAGGCCTTACGGATGTCGTTCGAGAATGCCAGGATCATGAGCAGGAGCAGGAGAAACAGTCCCACCATCGTGAGCCGTTCCCGGAGCTTGACCGACAGCGGGCGCCGGAGGATCCCCTCTCCCAGGAGAAAGAGGAACTGCCCCCCATCGAGCACCGGGATCGGCAGGAGATTGAGCACCGCGAGATTGACGGAGATCATGGCCATGAAGCCGAGGAATCGGGCCAGGCCGAGGCGTGCCGCTTCGCCCGCGGCGATCCCGATCGCGATGGGCCCGCCCACCTCCCGGGTGGACACCCGGCCGCTGAACATGCCGCGCACCACTCGTATCACCGTCGTCGAGGCACTCGCCGTCTCCCTGGCCCCCTGCGCCAGGGCC
>JANNGX010000284.1:0-12675 GCA_031404115.1 Gemmatimonadales bacterium
CCCCATTGCCTGAATGTCCGCTATCGATACCATCAGCAATGAGAACTGCCATCCGGGTTAAAATGCCCCGATTCCAAGCTTGTTTACCATCATGAAAAGTAGCGCCATCCGCCAGAGTTTTCTCGATTTCTTCGCGTCAAAAGGCCACACCATCGTGCCGTCCAGCCCGTTGGTCCCCGGCAACGACCCGACGCTGCTGTTTACCAACGCGGGCATGGTGCAGTTCAAGGATGTGTTTACCGGGCAGGATAAGCGCGCTTATACCCGCGCGGTGTCGTCGCAGCGCTGCGTGCGCGCGGGCGGCAAGCACAACGATCTGGAAAACGTCGGCTACACCGCGCGCCATCACACGTTTTTCGAGATGCTCGGCAACTTTAGTTTCGGCGATTATTTCAAGCAGGATGCGATTCAGTACGCATGGGAATTTTTGACCCAGGTATTGCAATTGCCCGCCGATAAATTGTGGACCACCAGCCCGTCGTTCCAGTAGCTGGCGTACATCAGGCCGTCTACGATGTCGAGATCGTGCACGTAGCGCGATGCATCCGGGCGGTCGGTTCGCCATTCGCCGGCGCGCACCGGGCGGGCGGGATCGCTGATATTCACGATGTCGATCGCGCCGGTGCCGTCATTCGTGAGGAACACATACTTCCCGAACTTGGGGTTCTCATAGATGTAGACCGAGTGCACCCCCGACGCGACGCCGTCCACGAACTGGGAAAGCTCCTTGGGATGGAGCGGATTCCGGGTATCCGCGATCACGATGCCGTTCTTGCGGTCGGCGGCGCCCTCCCTGGTGAACACCATGTAATTGCCGTCGGCGGTGGTCTGCATGTCGTTGACCAGCCGGGTATTCGCCTGAATGGAATCCACGAGGATCGGGAGGCCGGGGTTGCTGATGTCGATGGTGTACACCCGGTCACCGCCGCCGTGGGTGCCGAGGTATGCCACCTTGCCGTTGGGATGGATCCAGAGCTCCGACGTCGGGAACCCGGTGCGGGGGAGCCGTCCGACCACGGTCACCGAGCGGCGCACGTCGCGCTCGTTCACGGTGAGGGTGGTGCTGGCGGCGCGGCTGCCCACCGCGGCCGTGATGGTGAAGATCCCGGGGCGGTACCCGACGAAACGGCCCTCGGCATCGAGCTGGCCGTCTCCCGGAGAGAAGCTCCACGCCGGCATCAATCCCACGATCGGCTTCCCGGCGGCGTCCTTCGCGTCCACCGTGAAGGCGATCACGTCTCCCTGCCGCACCGCCCGCCGGGTCGGGAGCACCGCGAGCCGGGCAATGGTGTTCGGTACCACGCGCACATCGAGGGTGGCCGAGGCGGTTCCCGCCTGCGCGGTGAGCTGCGCCCGCCCGGCGGCCACAGCGGTGATGACCCCCTCGCGGCTCACGGTCACCGCCGCCGGGTTACCGGAGCGCCAGCGCACCGGGTCGATGGCGCGATCGTTGGTCTTCGAGTATTCCAGCGGCTCCACCCGAAGCGACTGGCCGGCCACGAGGGTCGCCGCCCTGGGCCGGAGCTCGAGGCGAACCGCGGGTCCCGGCACGCCGAGGAATTCGACCGAAGTCGAATCCACGAATGGCGCCGTACCGGGCACCGTCGCGATCAGAGCGAGGGGAAACTTGCCCACCGAGCTGGCCACCAGCATGAAATTTTCCGGGCGCACGGTTCCTTCGCCGCTCCCGCCGCGCATGCTCACCGAGAGGACCGCGCCGGGGACCGGCGCGCCATTGGCATCGAGGGCCCGGAGGGAAAGCTGCACCGAATCGCCGGCCGTAATGTTCCTGCTCGAGGGCTGAATCTCGATGCGCTTGACGGGCGACGCGGGCAGCTGGGCCGGCTGCGGGAAGACAAGGGTCACTGCGGCGAGCGCGGGAAGGAGAAGCATTTTGGGACCTCGGGTCATGCTCGAAAGAATGACGCGCGCCGGAAGGCGCTCAGGGGTCCAATACTAGGAACCCGTCCCGGTGATGGCAAGGAAAGCCGGTAGCGGAACCGTGTGAAGGGGACTATCGTAGGCGATGGAAACCAGCGCGGAGGAACCGTCCCCGTTTTTTGTCATGCAGTGCTATGGAGACGTCGAGCAGCTCCCGCGCTGCCGGAAGCAGCTCAGGCACTACTAGGCCGACGGATGCTCGCGACCGTGAGCCGGTGGGTTCGGGAAGGGCCGGCGGCCACCCTGGTTCCCACCCGGTTTGGAGTGCCGCTCGAGCGCTTGACGGTGTCCCGGGCCTACCCGCGCGCCCGCACGCCGCTCCGGTGGACGTTGAGCGAGGGGCGTCAGGCCGCGGTCCTCTTCGGTGGCGACCTTGCACTGCACGGCTGGGACCCGGCCGACGCCCCCCACCGTGTCTTCGCCGCGCTGGGGGAACTCTCGGGCTCCGCCGATGCCCTGTTCCTCAACCTGGAAACCCAACTCACCGCCATCGAAACGCCGGCCGGCACGATCGGCTCCTCGCTGCGCGCCGATCCCTCCGCGATCGGGGTACTCTCCTGTCTCGGCGTGAAGGGGGTAACCTGCGCCAACAACCACAGCCTCGATTTCGGGCCGGAGGGATTGTCCGAATCGGCTCGGCGGGTAGAATCCGCCGGCATCGCGGTGTCCGGGATACTGGGGCCGGGAAGCGACGGCACGGCGGTGGTCGACGTGCGGGGGATCCGCATGGGGCTGTTGGGGTATACCGACGATTGGCGGGTTACCGAGGACCAGCCCGCCGCCGCCCGCCCGGCCGCGCATGATCCCGCCGCGGTCCGGACGGGAATCACCGCCATGCGGACCCGCGCGGACGTCGTGGTAGTGCAGCTGCACTGGGGATACGAATGGTCGATGTACCCGATGCGTTCGCAGCGCGATCTGGCGCGCTCGTACGTCGAGGCGGGAGCCCATCTGGTGGTGTGCCACCACGCCCACGTCCCGATGGGCGTCGAAACCTGGCAGGGCGGCGCGATCGCGCATGGACTTGGCAACCTCTCCTTCGGTCGGTCGAAGCCGGGGGGGCATCCCTTCCGGAATGCCTCGTTCGTTCTCCGGGCCGGAATCTCGTCCACCGGTGTCACCGATCTGGAAGTGATCCCCGTGGCTTCCGACGCGGAGGGCCGGCCGGCCCCTGCGTCGGGGCGGCAGGCCGAGGTCATCACAGACGCGGTGCGCTATCTCTCGGGCCGGCTCGACCGCGGGAAATACCTCGCGCAGGTCGAAACGTCGTTGATTTTCCGCCAGGGGTGCGGGGTGCTGGCGGACCTGGTCCGGCGCGTCGTGGCGGGCGATCACCGCGGCGCGCGTGAGCGGGTCCGGTTTCTGGAGCCGCCCCGCCAGCGGATTTTGACCGCACGACTGCGCGAGGCGGGAGGCGTGCTGGGCGCTGTTGGGGAATTGCTCGAAGCCCTGCGCGACGGCCGGAAGGATCTCGCCAGTCCCGCGGTCGTGGCGGAGCTGCACTCCGCGCGCCGGGTTGCAGCCGATCACCTGGCGCGATATCCGCAGAAGGGGAGGATTCCCTGACGCTGCGCGGACTGCTCGGGCGGATCTATCGCGGGCTCACCGCCTCGCGCTATTCGCCGCTCCGACCGCCGGCCGAGGCCATCAGGTTTTTCGTCCGAATGCGGGGGGTCCGGAAGCGCATGCGGGAACTGCGCGGCGTCCCCGACGGGATGCCGATCGAGCTCTCCCATCTCGAGCGGATCCGGGAAGTCTGGGGAAATCCCGGCTGGACCGCCGACGCCGGGTTCCTGCTCGAAGTCGCGTCCGCGGTGCGGAGCCGGCCGGGCCCCGTGCTCGACTGCGGGAGCGGGCTCTCCACCGTGGTCTGCGCCACGCTCGCGGCGCGGCACGGCGCCACGGTGTGGAGCCTCGAGCAGGACCGGCGCTGGTACGAGTACATGTGCCGGGTGATCGTGGCGCTGGGCCTCGACAATGTCCGGCTGTCCTACACGCCGCTCCGCTCCTATGCCGACTTCGCCTGGTTCGACCTCGGCACCATCGAGCTCCCTCCCCACTTCTCGACCGTCTCATGCGACGGACCGGCGGTGCTTCGCTCGGCGTTCCCGTCCGAGCTCTACGAGGCGTGGCGGGTCGGCGTAGTGATCGTCCTCAAGGACCTCGGCATTTCTTTCGACGAAATCCTGCTCGACGATGTCGCCGAGGATCGCCGGTCCGCGGCGCTGATAGAGCGCTGGCATCGCGAAGGCATCCCCACGGCCGAAATCGAAACGGCGACCGGCAAACTGCTGCGGGCCCACGGCTCCCCCCGGAGGCCTCGCGGGGATTGACAACGTCGCCTGCAGCCGGGGCGTATCTTATGGTCGGCCCCCCGGCACCCCCCTACAGGTGAATCGTATGAGAATCCCGCATGGTTTCTCGCTGGCATTCCTGGTCATCGCGGTTCCCGGACTGGCCGTGGCCCAGGCGCCCACAGGCAAGCGAGTGCTCACCCAGGCCGACTGGGACCATTGGCGGGCGATTACTGGTGCGGCGCTCTCACGGGACGGGAAATGGGCGGCCTATACGCTCATTCCGCAGGTCGGGGATGGAGAGCTGGTGATCCGCTCCACGCAGGGGAGCACCGAATACCGGGTTCCCCGGGGATATCTGGGACGGCCCAACAACGTCCCTGGCGGGCTCCGGCCCCCCGCCGCCGGAACCGGGGAAGGCGAGCCCGCCACCCCCACCGCCACACCGGCGCAGTTCACCGCCGACGGCCGCTTCGTGGTGGCCACAACCCAGCCGCTCCAGGCCGAGGTCGAGCGGCTTCAGGCCAGTCCCGCCGGACGAGGCGGTCGGGGCGCGGCGACCGCCAACCGCACCGCGCTCGCGGTGGTCGATCTTGCCGACGGACGGGTCACCGCGATTCCCGCGGTTCGGAGCTTCCGGCTGCCGAGGGACAACGGCACCTGGCTGGCCTACGTGGCCGAGGCGGATACCGCCGGCGCCGATTCCAGCGCCCGGGACGGCCGCCCCGCCGGTCCCCGCCGCACGTACGGATCCGCCGTGGTGCTTCGGAACCTGGACACCGGCGCCGAGGAGCGGCTGCCCGACGTCCTGAGCTACTCCTTCGATGATGCCGCGACGTTCCTGGCGTACACCGTCGTCTCCCGCGATTCGACCCGGGATGGCGCCTTCATCCGTTCCCTGGCGTCGGGGGTCACGGCTACGCTCGCCGCGGGGCGGGGCAACTACAAGGCGCTGGCGCTCGACAGCGCCGCCCGTCAGGTGGCGTTCCTCTCCGACCGCGACGAGTTCGGCCGGGACAAGGCGCGCTACGCCCTGTACTACGCCCAGCTCAAGGGCGGCGGCGCCCAGCCGGTAGTCACCCCGGGCGCGCTGGCCACGGACTACCGGATCCAGGATGTGGCAAGTGTCTCGTTTACCCGGACCGGCAACGCGATTCTGTTCGGCGTGGCGCCGACGCTGCCCGATTCCGTGCCGGCGGATTCGCTCGCCGGCAAGGCGATGTTCGACCTCTGGCATTACAAGGACCCGACCCTCCAGCCGACCCAGCGCCTGGGCGCGACGCGGGAACGCAACCGCGCCTTCCAGGCCATCTACTTCCCAGCCGCGAAAAAACTGGTGCAGCTGGCCACCGATTCGATTCCCACGCTGGACGTGTCGGACGACGGCCGGGTCGCGCTGGCCGCGTCGAGAGAGCGCTACCGGATCGAATCGATGTGGGGTGATGGCGGCAGCGATGTGTACATCATCGATCCGGAAACCGGCAAGGCCCGGCTCATCCGCGAAAAGATCAGCGGCCAGGCGCAGCTCTCCCCCGACGGCAAGTACGCCGCCTTCTACGACAGCGGGCGCTGGTACAGCTACAGCACGCTCACCGGCAAGACGGTGGACCTCACCGGGCCGGTAACCGGCACGAGCTTCGAGCAGGAAACCTGGGACACGCCCTCCACACCGGCCGCCTGGGGCATCGCCGGCTGGACCCGGGGCGACAAGTCGGTGCTCATCTACGATCGCTGGGACGTGTGGGAGCTCGATCCCAGCGGTCTCAAGCCCGCCGTCATGGTGACCGATTCGGTGGGCCGGAGCCGGCAGGTGGTGCTGCGCCTGGTTCAGGTGCGGCGGGGCCGCGGCGGGGCCGGCGGCGGGACGGGTGGCGGCGGGGGCGCCGGGGGGTTCTTCGGCGGCGATGTGATGCGAGACCCGATCGATCCCGCCGAGCCGCTGCTGCTCCGCGCGGTGGACGAGGAAACCAAGGCCAGCGGCTTCTATCGCGACCAGCTGGGCCGGCGCCAGGCGCCGGAAGCGATTGTGATGGCCGACGCCGCCTACGGTGTGCCGCTCAAAGCCGAGGACGCCGACGTCTGGATGGTGACCCGGGGCACGTTTCTCGAGTTTCCCAACCTCTGGGTGGGGCCGTCGCTCACCCAGCTCAGCCGGATCTCGGACGCCAATCCGCAGCAGAAGGACTTCAACTGGGGCACCGTGGAGCTGGTGCGGTGGGTGAGTTCCGACGGCGTCCCGCTCAAGGGCCTGCTCTACAAGCCGGAAAATTTCGATTCGACCCGGAAGTACCCGCTGATTGCGTATTTCTATGAATCGCTGTCGCAGAATCTGCACAGCTACGTGCCCCCCAACGGGCGCAACGTGATCAACCCGACCCACTATGCCTCCAACGGCTACCTGATCTTCGAGCCGGATATCAGCTACCAGAATGGATATCCGGGGCCCAGCGCAATGAAGTCCATCATTCCCGGGGTCCAGATGCTGCTGGCGCGCGGGTACGTGGATCCCAAACGCCTCGGCCTCCAGGGGCAGTCGTGGGGCGGGTACCAGATCGCCTACATGATCACCCAGACCAGCATGTTCGCGGCCGCGATGGCCGGAGCGCCGGTGGTCAACATGACCAGTGCGTACGGCGGCATCCGCTGGGGCTCGGGCGTGGCGCGCGCATTTCAGTACGAAGTCGGCCAGAGCCGGCTCGGCGGCTCGCTCTGGGAAGTCCCGATGCGATACATCGAGAATTCGCCGCTCTTCTGGCTCGACAAGGTCACCACGCCGCTCTTCATCATGAGCAACGACGCGGACGACGCGGTGCCGTGGTACCAGGGCATCGAGTTCTTCGTTGGCATGCGCCGGCTGGGGAAGGAAGTGTACCTGATCGACTACAACAACGATGTACACAACCCGGCCAGCCGCGCCAACCAGAAGGACATCGCCATGCGGATGCAGCAGTTCTTCGATAACAAGCTGAAGGGTGCGGCGGCCCCGGACTGGATGGTGAAGGGAATTCCCTACCTCGCCAAGGGTCGCGATCAACTGGCCCAGCCGGTGCCGGGCACCGCGGGTCAGGGAGCCCAGCCGCAACCGGATTAGCGGCGGAGCCCCAGGAGGGTAGCTTTGACGCAATCCGAATCCCCACTCCATCCCCACGGGTCCCCTGTGCGCACTCTGCTCTGCCTCGGCCTTGCGATCTCGTCTCTCGACGCCGCTCCCCTGGCGGCTCAAACCGCCGATACCAGCGCGTTGACCACGCTGAGCTGGCGGAGCATCGGTCCGCTTCGGGGTGGCCGCTCGGTGGCGGCCGCCGGTTCGGCGTCGCGCCCGAACGAGTACTACATGGGCACCACCGGGGGCGGAGTCTTCAAGACCACGGATGGCGGCGGCAACTGGGTGCCCGTCACCGACCGGTACTTCGGCGGAACCATCGGAGCCATCGCGGTGAGCGAATCCAGCCCCGACGTGGTCTATGTGGGCGGAGGCGAGTATCCGATCCGGGGCAACACCTCGCACGGCGACGGGGTGTACAAGTCCACCGATGCCGGCAAGACCTGGACCTACATGGGGCTGGTGGAAACTCGGCACATCTCCAAGATCCGGATCCACCCCCGGAATCCCGATATCGCCTATGTGGCGGCCCTGGGCCCGGTGTTCGGCCCCAGCCCGAGCCGCGGGGTGTTCAAGACCACCGACGGCGGCAAGACCTGGGCGAAAATCCTCTTCCGGAATGACTCCACCGGGGCGATCGACCTCTCGATGGATCCCACCAATTCCGAGATCCTCTACGCCGGTCTCTGGACGGCCTATCGCAAGCCCTGGCTGATGGTGAGCGGTGGTTCGGGGAGCGGCATCTTCAAGACGACCGACGGCGGCCGCACCTGGAAGGAACTCACCCGGAACCCGGGCATGCCGGCTGGGCTGATCGGCAACATCGGGATCTCAGTCTCGGGCGCCAATCCGCGGCGAGTCTATGCCCAGATCGAAGCCGATTCCGGCGGGGTGTACCGCTCCGACGATGCCGGAGACACCTGGACTCGGGTCAACGCCGACCGTGGCCTCCGCCAGCGTGCCTGGTACTACAGCCGCATCTACGCCGATCCCCAGGACGAGAACACGGTATACGCCAGCAATGTGAATTTCCAGCGCTCCCGCGACGGCGGCCGCACATTCCAGGGGGTCGGCGGCATCCCGCACGGCGACAGCCACGATCTCTGGATCGCGCCCAACAACAACCAGCGGATGATCGAGTCCAACGACGGCGGGTCCAACGTGTCGACCGACGGCGGCCGTACCTGGACCGACCAGGACTACGCCACGGCGCAATTCTATCACGTCACCACCACCAACCACTTCCCCTACCGGGTCTGCGGGGCCCAGCAGGACAACAGCACGGCCTGCATGGCGAGTCGTCCCGTGTTCGGGACCGACATGGCGGATTTCTACGACGCCGGAGGCGGCGAATCGGGGTACATCGCGGTGCGGCCCGATAATCCGGACATCATCTATGCGGGGAGCTACGGCGGGTACCTGTCCCGGAAAGACACCCGCACCGGCATCGAGCGCGACATCAATCCCTGGCCGCTCAACCCGATGGGTCACGATGCGAAAGACGCCAGGTACCGCTTCCAGTGGACCTTTCCCATCGTCATCTCGCCCCACGACCCCAACACGGTCTACATCGGGTCGAGCGTCATCTTCAAGTCCACCGACGAAGGGTCGAGCTGGACGGCGATCTCGCCCGATCTTACCCGAAACGACCCGGCCACCCTGGGTTCCTCCGGCGGGCCGCTCACCAAGGACCAGACCAGCGTCGAGTACTACGCCACCGTCTTCACCATCGCCGAGTCGTCACTGGAGAAGGGCGTCATCTGGGGCGGGTCGGACGACGGCTTGGTGCACGTGACTCGCGACGGGGGCGCCACCTGGACCAACGTGACCCCCAGGGGACTTCCCGAGTGGACCCGCATTTCCATCATCGAGGCGTCGGCCCACGCGAAGGGCACCGCCTATTTCGCGGGGAACCGTTTTCAGCTCAACGATTTCACCCCGTATCTCTACAAGACCACCGACTATGGCCAGACCTGGACCAGGATCACCTCGGGTATCTCGGCCAGTGAATTCACCCGGGTGATCCGGGAGGACCCGGTCCGGCCCGGGCTGCTCTACGCCGGCACCGAGCGCGGCGTCTGGGTGTCGTTCAATGACGGCGCCAACTGGCAGCGTCTCCAGCGCAACCTGCCGCCGGTGCCGGTGCACGACCTCGCGGTCAAGGCCGGCGATCTGGTGGCCGGCACCCACGGCCGCGCCTTCTGGATTCTCGACGACGTGTCGGTGCTGCGGCAGCACGCCGCCGGACTCGCCGACAAGGAGCTCCATCTTTTCAAGCCCCGGGACGCGTACCGCATCACCCTGAGCGGCTTCTTCTTCGGCGGTGGCGGGGGCGGGGGGACGCCCGGCGGACTCACCGGCTGGGACGGCGCCGTCGTCAACTACTGGGTCAAGAAGGGCGGCCAGAAGGTCACCATGGAGTTTCTCGACGCGGGCGGGAAGGTGATCCGTCGCTTCTCGAGCGAACAGGATTCCGTGGCCCGAGCCGACTCCCTCAAGACGGCGGCCGAGCGCAGCGCCCGGGACTCGGTGGCCCGGCGAAGCACCGACAGCCTGGCGGCACTCGGCGTCATGCCGGCGTCGGTCCGCCCCGATACCACCGACACCCGTCCCCGGCTGGGCGGCTGGCGCTACACCCCGCCCCCGCGGATTCCGAACAAGGCGGGGATGAATCGCTATGCGTGGAATCTTCGCTCCGAGGACGCGGCGGGCTTCACCGGCATGATCTTTTGGGCCGGCGGCACTACGGGCCCCGTGATTCCTTCAGGGGCGTACAGCGTGCGGGTGACGGTCGGCGATAAGTCGGAAACCCAGACGTTCAACGTGCTCCGCGATCCCCGGGGCAACGCGACCCAGGCCGACCTCGACGCACAGTATGCCTTCCTGGTCCAGGTGCGGGACAAGACAACCGAGGCCAACAACGCCGTGCGGACCATTCGGAACGTGAAGGCGCAGTTGGCAGCGCGTCGGGCCGGCGCGGGCCCACGCGGTGGTGCCCTCGCAAAACTCGCTGGTGCGCTCGAGTTGCAGCTCTCGGCGATCGAGGAGACCATCTATCAGGTCCGGAACCGGAGCGGCCAGGATCCACTGAATTACCCGATCCGGCTCAACAATCAGATCGCGGCGCTGTCCGGGGTCGCCGGAGGGGCCGAGGCACGGCCCACCGCCCAGGCCGTCGAAGTGTTCCGGATCCTGTCGGCGGATCTGGATGCGCAACTCAAACGCCTCGCAGATCTCCTCGGCGGTGGGCTGGCCGGCGTCAACGTCGAGTTGACCCGTCTGGGCCTGGAAAAAATCACGCCCGGCACCGAGGAGCTGGCGGCGCCATGAGGTCATCCGTCCTCGCTGTCCTCACCGTCCTCACCGCCGGTTGCGGTCCGCCGCCGGCCGTTGCGCCGCCGGAAGAGAGCCTGGCCTTCCCCTCCGATACCCTGGAGGCTGGCTGGGGCAATTTACCGGTCGCGGCGGCGTTGAGCGGGGGGCGCTGGGCGGTGGTGGCCAGCGACTGGGACGCCGCCGTCGTGGCGGACTTTGACCGCAAGGTGATTTCGCCGTTGGGCGGACCCGGCCAAAAGGCCTATCTCCACCCGGCGGCCGTGTTCACGTTCGGGGACACGATCTATTTGTCGGATTGGGGAAAACGTCGCGCCACCGTTTGGACCGCCGATGGAAAACTGGTGGACTCGATTCCCGCACCGGACGCGCTGCGGGGCAGTTCGCCCCGGGCCCGCGATGGCGCCGGGCAGCTCTACTTCGAAGTGGCCCCCCTGCCGCAGCGGGACGGGAGCGGGAACCGGGACTCGGCCGCCGTGGTCCGCGCCCCGCGGGCCCTGACCGGGTTTGACACGCTGGTTCGGCTGGCGCCGCTCGATGTCAAGGAAATGCGCCCGGGGCAGCCCAGCCGTCGGTTCGAGCGGATGATCTTCAGCGGGATCGATCTCTGGGGCGTGTGGCCCGATGGCGCGGTGTGGGTGGCGCGGCTGCTGCACAATCAGATCGACATTCGCGATCCGTCGGGCAAGACCATCCACGGCCCCCGGCTGCCTGATCCGGTCTACGAAGTCACCCAGGCCGATCGCAACCGGTTCCTTCAGAGTTTCCCTCCCGATGTGCGCCCCAAGGAAACCGATCTTCCCTGGGCGCTGATCCACGCCCCCTTCATCGCCGCATTCATGGCGCCCGACGGGATCTGGCTGGAAAAGAGCAAGCCGGCGCTCGATTCGGCGCGACGGATCCACGTGCTCGATCGGCAGGGCAACCTGAAGCGGGTGCTCCGGCTCATGGGAAATGCCCGGCTCATCGCGGTGGGCGCGGACAAGATCCTGGTGGCGGAGCAGTTCGTGCGCGGGGTTCGGCTCATGCAGATCCGGATTCCGGATCCGCCGCCGCCTCCCTAGGCGCCGTCCTCCTCGTCGTTCACCGGCTCGCCAGACTCGCTGCGGCTGGCCGCCTGCTGTTCCTGCTCGCGCTTCGCCCTCCCCTCAGCGTACCAGCGCCGGGTGATCTCGCTCGCCAGATCCCGATTGCCCAGCCCGAAGGCCAGGCCCGCCGCCAGCGCGATCGCCCCCAGAATCAGGGTGAAGGCCGCGGTGACGATCTCCTCGGCCACGCCGAGGTGGGTAAGCGCCATGAAGACCGCGATGACAACGACGGTGGTCTTGGCCAGCTTGGCCAGCGTCGGCACCCCCTCGACGCCCCCCGCGGAGGCGAGAACCAGGGCCCGCACGAATTCACCCACGATCATGCCGAGAATCACAATGACGATCGCGGAGATGAGCGTCGGGATATAGGAGAGCATCGTCCCGAACATCCGGTTGATGTCCGTGAGACCGAGCGCCGTGCTCGCCAGCAGGATCACCACCAGCATCACCAGCCAGAACAGCAGCTTGCCGACGGCGTGAATCGGATCGAGGTGGGTGCCGCTGCGCTCCATCGCTTCCGAGAGCCCGCCCGCATCCGCCATCTTGTTGAAGTTGAGCCGCTTGAGGAGCGAGTCGGTCCATCGCTCGATGAGGCGCGCCAGGAGATACCCGGCCATCAGGATGGCGGCCGCAAACAGCAGAGACGGAAGGACCCGGAGGATCTGGTCTCCGCCCACGGATAACCGCTGCCAGAGTTCGTTCACCGCGAGACCTCGATCACGAGTTTGCCGAGCTGTTCGCCCCGGGCCATCCGCTCATAGGCGGTAGCGCCATGCTGGAGCGGGACGACCGAATCCACCACCGGCCAGAAATTTCCCGCATTGCCGAGCTCCATCACCTGGGCAAACTCCGCCCGGGAGCCCATGGTCGATCCCAGGATGCTCCACTGGAACCAGAAAAGCCGCCGGATGTCGAG